>JBGSKE010000315.1:0-2618 GCA_041741355.1 Negativicutes bacterium
GGATAGCCTGAACAAACAATTTTGCCGCTAATAATGCGCCAATTAGCAGGAATTTGCCTAACTAAATCGAATTACCAAATAGAATCAATAGCGCCAGTCCCAAAACCAAACAGGAAAGGATCGTGACACTATGAAACAAGCGCTCAAACTCGTCGGCGTAGCCGCCCTCGGCTTCGCACTCCTGTTGTCCGCCGGTTGCGGCGGAAGCGACAAAAAGGCCGCAGCGCCGGCTCCCGCCAAGGCGCCGGAAAAGATCACCCTGAAATTTGGCCACCTCGCGGACGAAAAAAACACCTGGCACCTCGGCGCCCTCAAGTTCAAAGAAATCGTCGAAAAAAATTCAAAAGGTCGTCTCGAAGTCAGAGTCTACCCCAACGAACAGCTTGGCAAGGAAAAAGACCTGGTCACCAGTATTCAGAATGGCACCGCCGACATCGGCATCTTCGGCGAAACCCTCACCACCTTCGGCGCCAGCAAGACCATTTTGATGGCGACCCCTTATCTGCTCAAAGATTCGGCCCAATTGCATAAAGTCGCCGGCGGCGAAGTCGGCAAAGAAATCGAAGCCCAGGTTCTCGACAAAGTCAAACTGCGCACGCTCGGCTATTTTGAGCGCGGCCCGCGCGATCTGACCTCGAACCGCCCGATCAAGACCCCTGCCGATCTGAACGGACTCAAAGTCCGCGTTCCCAATGTGCCGCTGTTTGTCGACACCTGGCAGGCACTCGGCGCCAAGCCAATCCCGATGGCTTTCTCGGAAGTCTTCACCAGCCTGCAACAGGGAACCATCGATGGTCAGGAAAACCCCTACGCGCTGATCAAGAGCGCAAACTTCTTCGAAGTGCAAAAATACCTCAACAAAACCAGCCATGTCCGCTCCTGGATCTATGTCTGCATCGGTGAAAAGCGGTTCGCTTCGCTGCCGCCCGATCTGCAGAAAGTCGTGCTGGATGCCGGCAAGGAAATGCAAAAATATGAAAACGAACTGTTCCTCAAAGGTGAAAAAGAACTGGAAACCTTCCTGAAGAGCAAAATGACGTTTGTCGATGTTGATATCGCCGCTTTCCAAGCCAAATCGAAAGACGCCGTCCTGGCCAAATTCGACGCCGACCAAAAAGCCCTCTACAACAAAGTGCTCAACATGAAATAGTCTTAACCAAACGGTTTTAGGGCGTGCGTGCGAAATTCGCCGCACGCCCTATCCTTTACTACTCGCTGCAATTTTCGTTCATTCGGTTGGCGCCGTTGCCATTACGCTTTGCGAACAAGGGGGATTCCCGTGAAATATTTCTTTATTTTTTTAGACCGCTTTCTCTGGGCTGGCTCCATTTTCAGCATGCTGGCGCTGGTCGCCGTTGTGCTGCTGCAAGTGTTTGCCCGTGTCGCCCTGCCGGTCGTGCCTGCCTGGACCGAAGAAGCTTCGCGTCTCTGCTTCATCTGGTGCGTCGCGTTTGCCGCCGGTCCGGCCGTGCGGGAGCGGGCCTATGTCGACGTCGATTCTTTCATCAATCACCTGCCGCTCAGGCTCCGCGTCCTGCTAGCCATCCTGATCGACTGTCTGCTGGCGGGGTTCACCGCCACCTTGACTTATGAGGCCGCCAAACTGATGTTTGCGGTCAAAGGTCATACTTCAGCCGCCCTACAATGGCCGATGGCAGTGTTCTATGTGGCGATCTGGATCCAGACGCTGATGTTGACGATCTATCTGCTGCAACTGATCTGGCGCAGGGTCAGCTGTTATCCCCATCACATCGATGCGACCGAAGAGCAACTGGGGGAGGTGCGCTGATGGTCGTCGTTCTGTTTGTCGTCTTTTTGGCCTGTATCGTTTTGCGGATGCCGATCGCCTTCAGTCTGGGCTTCTCCTCTTTCACCTATATCCTGTTCTCCGACATTCCGCTCAGCATCCTGCCAGAGCGGATGTTTTCCGGCATCGATTCGTTCGTCATCCTCTGCGTGCCCGGTTTCATCCTGGCCGGCAACCTGATGAACGTCGGCGGCATCACCGACCGGATCATCCACTTTTGCATGGCACTCGTCGGCCATGTGCGCGGCGGCCTCGGCCTGGCCAATGTCGGCTCTTCGATGGTCTTCGCCGGCATCAGCGGCACGGCGATTTCCGATACGGCAAGCATTGGCTCGGTAATGATCCCTGCCATGATCAAGCGCGGTTATGACGCCGAGTTTTCGGCAGCCGTCACCGCCTCTTCCTCGACCGTCGGCCCGATCATTCCGCCGAGTCTACCGATGGTCATCGCCGGCACCGTAACCGGCCTGTCAGTCAGTCGCCTGTTTGTCGCCGGCATCATCCCCGGCCTGTTGCTCGGCTTTGGCTTAGGCATTGTTTCTTATCTCATCTCAGTCAAGCGCAATCATCCCAAAGAAGATCGTCTGCCTTTCCGTGAAGTGGTCCGCAGCTTTTTCAGCGCGTTCTGGGCGATCCTGATGACGCTGATCATTCTCGGCGGCATCATGGGCGGCTTCTTTACGCCGACCGAAGCGGCGATGATCGCCGTTTTTTACGCACTGATCGTCGGTTTCTTCGTCTATGGCGAGCTAAAATTGGCGGCATTGCCCAAAATTATTTTCGATTCAGCGGTCACGACCGCTTCGCTGAT
>JBGSKE010000316.1:0-4606 GCA_041741355.1 Negativicutes bacterium
GTGGAATGCGATTGCCGCAAACCAAAGCCAGGCATGATTCTGCGTGGCCTGACCGACTGGCAGGGGAACCCGGCAACATCTTTCCTGATCGGCGACAAGGAATCTGACATCGCGGCAGCGACCGCGGCGGGCATTACAGGCTTCCTGTTCACCGGCTCGAATCTATTGGATTTCGTCCGGCAGAACATCCCGCAAATAGCGAATAATTAACGTGTTTGAGAGCTTGGTTGGATATTGTATTGGAAATAGCGGAGGTTAAGCGTTAGCGTCGGAGCGATTCCAACACAATATCCAACTATCGCATGAATACTTTTGATTTTGGAGGAGACAACTTGGACGCCAGTATCATCATTGCCACATATAACCGCAAAGATTTGCTGGCAACCTGCCTGCGCTGTCTTGACGCCCAAGATCATCCCAGTCGGGCTTATGAAGTGATCGTAGTCGATGATGGGTCTTCCGATGGCAGCGTTGAAATGGTCAAGGACTGGCCGGCTCGCTATAATTTGCGCTGCATTGCCGCCGGACACCAGGGACCGGGTCCGGCCCGCAACCTTGGCGTAACCAAAGCAACCGGCAACATCGTGATTTTTCTCGACAGCGATGCGTTTGCATCCGCCAGTTTTGTTTCCGAGCATGTGAAGAGTCATCGACAAGCAGGCAAGCCGATTTTTGTCGATGGTCCCGCCGTATATGTCCGCGGCCAGGCCGCGATCGAACATCCACCGCTTATTTCCCGGGAAATAAGACTGCTGGCGTTTTTAGATTTTTTTGGCGTACCGTTTGTCAGTGTCAACGTATCCTGTCCGCGCGAAGATTTTTTGCGGGTGGGCGGCTTTGACCCCCGGTTCGGCAAGGCATACGGCTATGAAGATACCGAACTCGGGGTTCGGCTGGGCCTGGCCGGACTCGGTAACGTTCGTAACCGCAGTGCATATGTGCTGCATCACACAGACGGCACGCCCACGCTGGAAAGTGAAATGAAGAAAAGGCGCGAATGCGGCAGCAACGGTGCTCTGTTTTACGAAAAGTATCCGCTGCCGGAAGTGAAGAAACTGATCAATTGGAACAGCCTGCACTGGGACGCCCGGTTTCAAAAACTGGGCCTGACGGCCTGGGCAACAGTGCAGCGGGCAGCCGAATGGAAGCAGCAGGGGCATTTCCTGTATCCGGTTCTGCGCAAAGTTCTGCTGACCCACCTTTATGCATCGGCCCTGCGTCAGGGCTTGACCGACGCCGGACTATCCGTGGAAGGGTAAAACTGATGGACAACAACCTATATATTTTGGCTAACTCGCCAGGCGAAATGTCTGGATGGGTGGCGCCGGTGGTGACGCAAGTCCGTCTGCTCATTCCGGAGGCGCGAATTACGGTGGTGCTGATTCCCGACTGGTTCACCAGTGGTCGCGAACGTGAATTTGGCGAGCAGTTGCCGGTGGACCGGGTGATTGGCGTATTTCCCCTGATCCGCGAATTGTGGTGTCAGCGCAAGGTGCTCCGGCAACAACAAAACCTGGTGCTGTTTCTCGGCGGTGACGCACTGTATGCCAAAGGACTGTCGCGTCTTTTGCAATGCGCTGCAATGGCTTACATGCCTCGGGTGTATAGCCCACAGAACTTCGCGCGGATTTTCGTACCGACAGCGCTGGAAAAGGAACGGGCAGTCCGTAAAGGGGCTGACGTAGAGCAGATCACCGTTGTGCCGACACTGGCGCTGGACAGTGTGATTCCTTCGGGCACAGCAGCCCAGGTCAGGCAAAGGCTGGACCTGCCGGATGAGGCAACGCCGATCATCTCGCTGATGCCAGGCAGCAGGCCATCCTATGTGGCAATGAGCCTGGACTTCATGTTGGACACAGCACAGCAGTTGTCACAGGAATACCCGGCCGCGAGATTGCTGTTGCCAATCTCCCCGTTTATTGACAAGAACATGGTGCTTGACGTATTGCGCCAGCGCCAGATGTCAATTGAAATGATAGCAGGCGGTGAAATCCTCTGTACTGGCAGTGCCGGGCAGATCCTGTTTATCTTTACCCACGGCCACGATGCGATTGTGGCCGCCGACCTGGCAATCGTATTGCCGGGAACCAATAACCTGCAATGCGCTGCACTCGGGACGCCCTTCATCATGCTGATGCCGCTAAATTCCATCGAGAGTATTCCCTTTGAAGGGCTGTTGGGATTGTTGTATCCACGGTTTTTCCCGTTCAACCATATAAAAAAATGGATCATTGCTTGGATGAGCCCGCGCGTACCTTACATGTCGATGGTAAACCGAATGGCGGGGCGAATGCTGGCCCCGGAAATGCGAGGCGTTCTGACCCCGCAGGAAGTAGCCGGCGCTGCATCGGCGTTATGGCAAGATTCCACCCGGCGGGAGCAGTTGCGCTTGGAGCTACTCGAATTAACGCGTGAGCGTGGAGCTGCGCGGATCATTGCGGAGGCCATACGTGAACATTTCCTTTCTGACCAACGGCTACGGTGAAGACCGCACCGGCGCGATGATTGCCGGCGAACTCCGGCAACTGGCTCCAGAACAGTCGATTGTGGCGATTCCCATGGTTTCAAACGGCGATGCATTCCAAAAGCAGGGATTTTCGACGGTATGGGAAGGATCTTTTCCGCCCGGGCAGGGGTTTGGCAGCCAGGAGTTTCGCCTGTTTCTAAAAGACATCCCTTATGCGCGCGACTATTTTCGCTATCTGGGATTTCTGGCCCGACAGCGGTCAGAAATTGACCATGCGTTTGTTGTCGGCGATGTTTTTTTGCTGATTCATGCCTACTTTGGTCTGGGACGCAAATCGATTTTTTTAGCCTTGGCCAAGTCCGATCATATGAATCCGCATTCCGGGATCGAGGAATGGGTGATCCGCAAATTTGCATCGCGGGTGTTGACCAGGGATGCCTATACCGCGGAACGGCTCCGCGCCAAGGGAATAGATGCCCGTTTTCTGGGTAACCCAATCATGGATGGGATTGGATTGCCGGGACCAGAAAAATCGGTTGATCCGCCAATCATCGGTTTGCTGCCGGGAAGCCGGGAAGAAGCCGATGCCAATTTCCGCCGCATTTTGACGGTGATTGACGGAGTGCCCGAGTCAGCGCAGTATTTATGTGCACTGTCGCCAGTGCTCGATATTGAAAAGATGGCCGAATCGGTGCGCGAGAACGGCTGGATGTTAGTTGATGGCAGGTTGCTGTGCAAAGGCGATAAAACGGTAGTGATGGGTAAAGACCTGTTTGATACTGTATTGCATGATTCCACAGTGGTGATCGGCATGGCCGGTACCGCCAACGAACAGGCGGCAGGCATGGGACGATCGGTAATCAGTTTTGTCGGCGCCGGCGCCCAAACGACACCGGCCCGCATGATCGACCAGGAACGCCTGCTTGGCGGCTCAGCAGCCTACATCAGCGACTTTCCGGTCGGCGTGTCCCGTGAAATATCCTGGTTATTGGCGCACCCCGAGGAACGACAGCGACGTGGCGAAATTGGCCGGCAGCGGATGGGGCCGCCGGGTGGCGCAAAAAAAATAGCCGAATTCCTGTTTGAGGAGTTCGGCTTGGGTAAATAAATTAAGGATTACTTCTGCAGTAAGCTGTTATTGATGGCTTACTGTTTTTTTGCGCTTGATCAAAATTGCGACAGCATAGGACACAATAGTTCCAAATAACATTCCGGCGGTAATCTGAAGCTCCGTATGCGCATTGGTCTGGATCCGTGACCAGGTCACCAGTCCGGCAACGCTGTACCAGAGCCACCACAGGCGGGGATAATACAGTGACAGTACAAAAGCCAGCGAGAATGTCGCCGAGGCGTGCCCGCTGGGGAATCCCTCATAGCCGCCGGAGGGGCGGATTGCTATGTCGGCAATCAAAAATCGCTTCGACAGCTGAACGACCACGGTCACTATCAAGGCTACGACCACGTCATAAATCACCGGTTGCCAGCTGCGCTGCTTCCAGCCCGTAAAGAACATCAGTAAATGAGCAGAAATTTGGAATCCATCATTTACATGGTCGCTGAGAAAGTGCGCGAATTGGTCTGGCAGGGAGTTGTCGGCAAACAGGATTGTCAGGGCAGCCAACAGGGTGGCAAAACCGACGGCGACCGCCTTGGTTGTTACAGTTGCCAAGGTTTTCGGCAAAACAATTCCTCCCGGATTTTGGGGACAGTCCCCAATTATTTAAAATCAGCCAGATGAAAATTCATCAAAATGAGTACATTCAGAAGACCATGCAGCAAGACCGGGCCAAACAGGCTTTTGCCAGCGACGAAAGCCAAGCCGTAAAGCAGACTGGCCAAGAGCGCTAGGAAAATCAGCGTTGCGCCACGAAATAAGTGAGCCAGGGCAAATAACAAAGAAGTCAACATTACTGCGCCAAGACGCGGGTGCTGTTTCCACCAGCTAATCCGTTGTTTTCGCGCTAACAAACCACCAATCAGGGTCAGAATTCCGCAGCGAAAAATGATTTCTTCAGAAATCCCGACAACCAGCAACCAGGTGAACAGGGAATCAAAAATCACAAACCAGCCGGAATGCCATAGGCCGCCTGTATAGCTGATTGTGCCGGCAACTAATGTGACCAGCAGGAATAGCAGCAG
>JBGSKE010000317.1:0-2415 GCA_041741355.1 Negativicutes bacterium
TCGCGTAACCGAGGGCGCTCCGCTTAATTTCACACTCAATGTGGACGGGCAATCAATCGACCCGGCGAATATCTATATTGGCAGCGCCAATCGGCACCCTGCCAGCAATGCAATAAAAATCTACTCCAGTAATTGATAAAATCGAAAAGCGCAGGTGCATATCAATGTTGTACACAATCGTAGCGATAATTCTGGCTGTGGTGGTCATGCAATACCTCGGCATTTTGTAAGTGATCCTTACAAACAATAAACTGTGAAACGAAAGATAAGGGGCGTGCGCAAGGTGAACTTCTGGATGGCGCTGCTAGTGACAATGCTGATCGTTTCCGGATCGGCGTCTGCGCAAGAACCGGTAACAATCGAATACTCTGTTGCAGCCGGCGATACGCTGGATATGATTGCAAAATCCTATCTGCCATCCAGTTGGGGTGAATCGCACCAAGCATTTGCCGAATTCAGAGAGGGAATATTTGAGTACAACTTCGAACGGGTGTTTGTGGATCGCAAGCCCTACGAAGTAAGGGAAGGCGACTGCCTGCTGATATTGTTCTGGGAATGATAGCGGCAGGCGGTCGGGAGAAGGTGTTGAAAATGACAACCAATCCATTGCTTATTTTGATCATTAATATGACGGTTGTATTCTTTGTGTTGTTTGTACTCGAATTGTTGACTCGCGGCATATATTTTATTGACCCTACACGAAAAAAATGAAAATAGTTGTTCCAATCGGACTTGCTTGAGCAAAATAGGAGGGGATGAGCATGTTTGAGGCTTTTCAGGTCGCTTTGGCCGCTGTCTGGAATGACAGCGGTTTTGTAGGATTTCAAACCGGGCAGGGAATAATGATCCTGGTCGGTTTATTGTTGTTATATTTGGCGTTTATCAAAGGCTACGAACCGCTATTGCTCAGCCCGATCGCATTCGGCTGCATCCTGGCCAACATTCCGGCCAACGAGGCGATGCTTACCGACCCGGGAATCATGAAATTGATCTTGGCAGGCATCCATAATGAAATTTTCCCCCCGCTGATTTTTCTCGGTGTGGGAGCAATGACGGATTTCGGGCCGTTGATTGCCAACCCGGCGACTCTGCGAATGGGCGCAGCCGGTCAGGTTGGCGTTTTTGTTGCTCTGTATGGTGCAATGCTGCTTGGATTCAACGTCAAAGAAGCTGCTTCCATCGGTATTATCGGCGGAGCGGACGGACCTACGGCTATTTATCTGACGGCGAAACTGGCGCCGCACTTGCTTGGCGCCGTTGCGGTGGCGGCTTATTCCTATATGTCGTTGGTTCCATTAATCCAGCCGCCGATCATGAAATTGCTGACCACGCAAAAAGAACGCGAGTGCGTAATGGAACAATTGCGCACGGTAACCAAGTTCGAAAAATTGGTATTTCCGATTGTTGCCACCTTGTTCATTTGCTTCTTGCTACCGGCGATTACGCCGCTAATGGGGATGCTGATGCTGGGAAATCTATTTCGCGAGTCCGGGGTAACGGATCGTTTGTCGGATACTTCGCAAAATGCCATGATTAACATCGTGACGATTTTTCTGGCGACAGGTACGGGACTGACCATGGAAGCAAAAGCATTTCTAAATGTGCAGACGCTGATGATCATTGGTCTTGGCTTGGTGGCGTTTATCAGCGGCACCGCGGCTGGAGTATTAGTCGGAAAAATCATGTATCACACATCCGGCGGTAAAGTGAATCCGCTGATCGGTTCTGCCGGAGTATCGGCGGTGCCGATGGCGGCCCGCGTAAGCCAGGTTGTCGGCCAAAAGGCAAACCCGGCCAACTTTCTGCTGATGCACGCGATGGGACCGAATGTGTCCGGCGTTATTGGCACCGCAGTAGCTGCCGGGACAATGTTAGCCATGCTTAAATAGTTTTGAAAGAAGGCTGATTCCAGGTGGATAATGCAACATTGACCCTTATTGTTTTGGCGGTTGTGGCTTTCTTCTTTGTCACGGAATTGCTGCCGTTGGCTGTGACTGCCATGGCTGGTGCAATAGCCGTTGGCGTTCTGGGAATCATTCCAATGAATCAGGTGTTTTCCGGTCTATCCAATTCCACGGTTGTATTATTTGCGGCGATGTTCGTCATCGGCGCAGCGATGTTTCATACCGGACTGGCGCAAAAAATCGGCGCCACGGTGGTGCGATTTACCGGTACCGGCGAGAATGCACTGATGATTGGCACCATGAGCGTTGCCGCAGTTTTATCGGCGTTCACTTCGAACACGGCGACCACTGCCTGCCTAATTCCGGTTGTGGCGGGAATTTGCGCAGCTTCACGCATTCCGGTTAATCGGCAGATGATGCCACTGGCCTTTGGTGCAGGGTTGGGCGGCACGATCACCCTTGTCGGCACGCCGCCGAATATTATCGCCGCTGGCGCACTGAAGGCGGCAGG
>JBGSKE010000318.1:0-2959 GCA_041741355.1 Negativicutes bacterium
CTGTCGGCCGTGACCATGTTGAGTTGTCAACCATGGCGCTGGCGCTGGGCGGCAACGTCCGCGTCGGCCTGGAAGACAACGTGTACTATTCTAAAGGAGTGCTCGCCACCAATGCCGCCTTGCTGAGCCGTATGAAAGCAATCGCGCTGGCCATGGGCAAAGAAATTGTCACTCCCGCCGAAGCACGGCAAATCCTGCAGCTGAAAAAATAACGACAGATAGGAGGCAAACAAAACGTGAATGAATTGACCAAAAAATGGCTGATTGTAATCGGCAGTGGCTTGCTTGTTTTTCTGATCCCCGTACCAGCCGGCGTAAAGCCGATTGCTTGGAATCTTTTGGCCGTCTTTGTCGGCACGATTGTTGGTTGTATTGTCCAACCGATTCCACTAGGCGCAATCTCTATGGTCAGCCTTTGCCTGATCGGGTTCCTCGGCTTGGCGAAAATGAACGAACTACTGGCCGGATTTGCCAGTTCGACGATCTGGCTGATTGTTTCAGCCTTTTTACTATCGCGCGGCTTCAGCAAAACCGGCCTGGGACGCCGGATGTCCTATCAATTGATCCGCTTGTTTGGCGACAAGACGATGAAACTTGGTTTTGCCATCATGTTCAGCGAATATGTGTTCAGCCCGGCTACTCCGTCCACTACCGCTCGCGGCGGAGCAATCGTATATCCGATCGCCCGCAGTCTAGCCAGCGCCTTTGACTCGGAGCCGGGTCCCACCGCTAAAAAAATCGGCGCGTACCTGATGCAGGTCGGGTTCCAGTCCAACTGCGTCAGTGGCAGCTTATTCCTCACAGCAATGATTGCTAATCCGATGATGGTTTTATTTGCCCAGCAGGCGTTCGGTATCCAGATCAGTTGGATGCAGTGGGCAATTGCCGCCTTTGTCCCCGGCACATTGGCGATGATTTTGATTCCGGTCGTTTTGTATTACATCTTGCCGCCGGAGCAGAAAAAAACACCGGAAGCGCCGGTGTTCGCCAAAAAAGAATTGAGCAACATGGGGCCGATGTCCTTTGATGAAAAAGTCATGTTAGCTGTTTTTTTGACCAGTATTTTTTTGTGGGCAACCGCCCCCTATACCAAACTGAACGCAACCCTGATTGCCCTCGGCAGCGGCGCTGTCTTACTGGTAACCAACGTGCTGACCTGGAAAGATGTACTGAACGAGAATGGCGCCTGGGATGCTATGGTCTGGGTTGGCGTGCTCAGCACCATCGCCGGATTGCTCAGCAAGCACGGTCTGATCGCCTGGTTCAGCAAACTGACTGTCGCCTCCCTGGGCGGCATCCCCTGGATGTGGACGTTGTTGGCACTATTGTTGATTTATCTGTATTCACATTATCTGTTTGCGTCGATCACCGGCCATGTCGCCGCCATGTATCCGGCCTTTATCGCCGTAGCAGGCGCAGCCGGCGCACCGCCAATGCTGGTCGCACTTTCCATGGGCTACTTTTCCAATTTTTTTGCTTGCCTCACCCACTACGGCAACGGCGCCGGGCCAATTTATTACGGCGCCGGATTCATGAGCCAGGCGACCTGGTGGCGGGTCGGTTTTACGATGTCACTGGTCTACCTGGTATGTTTCCTGGGGGTAGGTTTGCCCTGGTGGAAAGTCATCGGCATTTGGTAATGCTATAAATACAGGAATTACTGCTCTATATCACGAAAGATGCAACCAGTACTCAATTAGGAGCGTGATTTGCCATGAAAATCGGTTTTATCGGTCTGGGGCAAATGGGAAAGCCGATGGCGCTGAATATGCACAAACCCGGTGTCTCGTTAACCGTGTACGATGTCCGAACCGAAGCCTATCCTGAATTTGCCGCCAAAGGCATTGCCACAGCGGCTTCGTTGGCGGAGCTTGTTGACTGCGAAATTATTTTTCTCAGTTTGCCAGACACGCAGATTGTGGAAAAGGTTTTGCTGGGTCAGGACGGTTTATTGGATCTGCTGAAACCCGGCACGATCGTTTGCGACTTAAGCACGATTGATTACATGGCAAGCACGCGGATTGCCCAATCCTGCGAGAACAAAGGCATCGATTTCATGGATGCGCCGGTGACCGGGATGGAAGCCCGGGCGATCGACGGTACTCTGACTGTGATTTGTGGCGGCAAAGCGGAGATCTACGACCGACTGCTACCGTATCTGAACATGATCGGAAACAATATTCTACATATGGGCCAACACGGCTGCGGCCAGCTCACCAAAACCATCAACAATATTCTGTTCGACATCAACATCGCCGCCGTTGCCGAAATTCTGCCGATGGCGGTAAAATTGGGACTCGATCCGGAAAAGATCGGTTCAGTCATCAACAGCGGATCAGGTCGCAGCTATGCGTCGGAGTTCTTTATTCCGCGGATATTGCGCAATCATTTTTCGGATGGCTATCCAATGCAACATGCGTACAAAGATTTGATCTGCGGCGCAGAACTGTCAGCGCAGTTGTGCACGCCGTTGCCACTGATGCACGCGGCGACAACCACTTATCAGATGGCTCTGCTGAAGGGCCTGGGGCATGAGGATAAAGGCGCCATGGCAAAAGTTTTTGCTGAACTGCTGGATGTTCAACTCAGTAAAAAAGAATAAGCAATCACTTCTCGCGAAACGCAGATTTTAAAAGGCTTGCACCCTTGTCGTAGGATGCAAGCCTTTTCGCTTGTCGCAGAATCCGACCCCTTACTATTAGTAACCCACCGGTTAGCTCAAAGTTACGTACCAGAATCGAACAGCGGCAGCAAGAGAAATCAGCAAAGTAATGCCCAGTCCGATATTAAACCAAGTTCCAGCGCGATATTTCCCCACAACTCTTGGTTGATTGATCAAATACCACCAAGCAGCAATACCCATCGGCATGAAAGTCGCATTGAACGCGGCGCCCCAAGCGACCCAGCTGAATGGATTCCAGCCAAACAGCGGCACAGCTATCATCAATGCCAACAGGCA
>JBGSKE010000319.1:0-3223 GCA_041741355.1 Negativicutes bacterium
TTGGTGGGTGGTTTTCTTATGTTTGCGGCCATTATAGGGGCGGGGTGTTCAGAAAAGTTTGAGACTTTTAGCTTCAGGGGGAAATCGGACTGGCGATGCGCAATTCCACCGAACCATCCTTGAGGCTGTACACGCCACCGACAATTTTTACTGCGCCTGTTTGCAGGGCGTGCGCCAGGATCGGCTGTGATGTTTGCAGCCGTTCCACCACCATATCGACATTTTGCGCAATCGCATTGTTCAATAGATTGCCAGGCTTCTGTCTTGCTATTGCCACAGCCGGTTTTATCGCCTGTACTATCGCATCAATATGACCTTCGGCCTTGCCGCCGGCCACAGTGGCTTTTACGGCGCCACAGTCATCATGTCCCAGCACCAGCACCAACCGGACACCCAGGTGTTCCACTGCATATTCCACGCTGCCGATGGCAATATCATCCACGATGTTGCCGGCAGTCCGGATGACAAACAAATCGCCCAGTCCCTGGTCAAAGATAAATTCCGGCACCACGCGCGAATCGGCGCAATCCACGATGATTGCAAAAGGCTGTTGCCCCTTGCTGAGTTCGGCCCTTCTGCCGGGGCCGATATCGACGCGGTTGTAGGTTTCCGAGACAAAACGCCGGTTGCCGTCCATCAGCTTTTTCAACGCTTCATCCGCATTCATCCCGGCAGCGCTGCCGGCCACAACAGTCGATGCAAACAAGAGTAACAGCGCGAGGGCAATCAATCCCTGAACAGCTTTTTTCATAGTCAACGCACCTCCCTCAATTTTGACAGATAGGTGGCAAGCCGGTTGATTATTGTGGTTTTCACTGCATCGTGAAAAACTTTCCAGGAAAATTCATCAGTCGGCATTTTTATTATTAATTGCATGATATAATAACCAAAGGTGATAAATTGGAATCTGGTTTTAGGGGGGGATTGGTTATGGTTGACGCTGTGATTTACGACTGGAAGGGAAAGTGTCGCTGGGCATATTTGCAAGGTATTTACCTTGTTGATCCTTTATATGAGACCGAGTTTCTGCAGCAAAACGAAGACCATCATTTATTGCCGGACTTATATTTTTTTATGAAGTGAATCGCGTCCATCAGTTCATCCGGAGTGACATCCGAGGCGATGGCATGATCGACAGTGACGAAGTAGGGAAAATACTTCGAGCTGTCGATTTTGCTTTTTACGGCTGATTCGATCTCCATTTCGGCCAGGGTTCTTACGTCGTTGCGCAGTAGGAATTCGCCGGGTACGTTCAGCGCCGCAGCCAGTTTCATGATGGTCTTCGCGCTGGGATTCTTGTTGCCGTTTTCGATTTCGCTGATATAGGGCTGCGAAATCCCTGCCTTGCTCGCGAGCAGCTGTGTGGTCAATCCCAATTGTTCCCTTGCATAACGAACTTTGTCGCCGAGTGACATTGAATCGCCCCCCTCAAAATGCGGACTTGTATCCTTTCTAAGTATAGCTTTTGGTAATAAAAAAACACAATAGAAATTAATAAGAGTGATTTTTGCATAAAATTAATAAAATATCGCTATTTGCGATTGAAATAATCTCCAATGGTGATATAATTCGGATTGTAATGCAAATAGAGATTAAAAGATTGCAACAAGAGAGGAGAAACGATGCAAACGGGGGAGAAAAATCGGACTGACCCGGTGGCGGCGGTTATCCGTGACGTACGGGCCGAGCTGGGTGCGAGCCAGGCGAAGTTCGCCGGCATGCTCGGCGTGAAGCAGCCAACGGTGGCGCAACTGGAGAACGGGCGACGCCGGCCGAGTCCGCGTATGGCCTATCGGTTGGCGCAGGTTTCAGGCAAGCCGCTGGAAACGTTTGTGGCGGCATATTATGAGCGAGTTACACAATAACCCACCGTGCTGATTCGAGGTGAAAAAACATGCGAGCACGCAATATCAAACCGGGGTTTTTCAAAAACGATACGTTGGCCGAGCTGGACTTTGCCGGCCGGTTGCTGTTCATCGGGCTGTGGGGACTTGCCGACCGGGCAGGGCGGCTGGAGGACCGGCCGAAAAAAATCAAGGCGGAGGTCTTTCCCTATGACGACGTGAATGTGGATTCGTTCCTCGGCGAGCTGGCCCGGCTGGGCTTCATCCGGCGCTATCAGGCAGGCGGCGCGATCTACATCCAGATCGTCAACTTTGACAAACACCAGAACCCGCACCCGCGCGAAGCGGACAGCCTCATCCCCGAACCGGCAGGGGATTGCCAAGGCAGTGCCCAGGATTTGCCGAGCCGGGCGGAATCCCCTTCCCTCGCTACTGAATCCCCTTGCCAGGGTCTGCTTGCCACAACCACTACAACGATAGCGGACCCCTCTGGCGAGGTTGCTGCGGTTGTTGATTTGATCAGCAAGAATGTTTGTCTGGTCAGCAGCCAGGTGGAAACCAACCTGATCCGTGACTGGTTGGCCAGCATGCCGCCCGGCTGGGTCATCGAGGCTGTCAACCAAGCGGCGCTCGGCAAAGCCCGTTCGCTGCGCTATATCGATACCATCCTGCAGGCCTGGGCCGCCAAATATCGGCCTGACGAGTTGCCCTGGCTGATCGAGCGGCGCGAGCGGCAGCAGAGGCCGGCGCGGGAGAGGCCGCAAACGTTTATCGAAAGGGCCGAAGCGATGCTATGTCAACATTGAAATGAGGTGGATGGAATGAACAAACAGGAGTTGCGGCGCGAATTGACGCCGCAGGAAGTGAAAATGCTGGCGCTGGTGGTGCTGGCGTCAAGCTCGTATCCGTCGATGCAAAACAAAGACCCGCAGCCGATTGTTACGGCCTGGTCGCTGATGCTGGCGGATATTCCGCTGGAGATCTTGCAGGCGGCCGTGGTGAAGGTCTGCCGTGAATCGGCGTTTTTCCCCTCGGTGGCGCAGATCGTCGCCGCAGCGGCGGAACTGGACCCGCGGAGTGAAAAGTTGCCCAGCGCCGCCGAGGCCTGGGAGGAAGTCGAGCAATTGATCCTCGCTGTCGGTCCCTACCGCGCGCCGATCTACAGCTGCGAACTGGTGCGGCGGTCTGTGCGGGCCATTGGCTGGCTGCAGCTGTGTTGCAGCGAAAATCCGGCAGCCGACCGGGCGCATTTTTTCAAACTGTACGAGTCGATGCGCGGCAAACATAAAGCAGCCAAAGAAATCGAGCAGGTTATGAAAATCGCCGGCGTCGGCGACCTGATCCGGGCGCTGGCCGGCAGTACTAAGCTAAAGGAGGCA
>JBGSKE010000320.1:0-13236 GCA_041741355.1 Negativicutes bacterium
CGGCGCGCCGTTCACCGGCTTGATCCGCGCATCCATGCAGCCAAACCGATTCATTTCATCGGCGATATTGGCCGCTGGCAAACCACGAAACTCTTCCACCAACTCCTTCGGTGGTCGGTTAATCTTGGTATATATCCGAAATCCTGCTCCCATGCTCGCGCCTCCTTCTTAATCGCCTGATTTCCAGCCGTACAGATAGCTTTGCACATAGCCGATCAAGCCAACAACTGCTGCAATATAAAATGTCGTCTTGCCTAAAGCCTTAGCTACACCGATCGTCAAAGCGCCATTGCCGGTAACGACTCCGTAAAGCTGACCAATCACAATCGCCGACCCCAGCAGTAAAAAGGCTAGCAAGCCAACGATAAAGACCATGTCCAGTATTTTTCGCACGAATAACTTCATTACGCAACCCTCCTCCTGCTACATTGTCGGCAATATCTTAAATGCAACCAGCGCGCCCACGCCAATGATCGGCAAAACGTAGTACCAGATCAGCGGCAAGAATGTCGATGCCGGATCGACATCGGCAATGCCGCAGGAAATATAAATTGGCGCAGCCCCAGGCGGCGACGCCCCTTCGGTGGAGGCAAAAATCAAGATCACTGCCGCTGCCGTTGCTGGAGCTATCCCCACGCCAACCAGCGCCGAAAAGCCAACCGCGCCGATCGAGGCCACGGTAGCCGTCGAAGTAAGCGGCCCGCCCACCAGGGTAATCAGAATGCCAACCAGAATTACCATCACCAGCGGCGGCGCATTGAGGCTTTTTAGCAGCACCGTCAACTCTTTGCCCAAACCGAGTTTGGTCATGACTTCACCGGCGGCAAAAGCAAAGAACAGGGTCGCGCCAACCACGGCATATTTCGGCGCCGCGCCTTTGATAAAGTCCAACCAGCCCGGCAGCGTTTTCGGCAGATATTTGCGTCCTTCAATCATCGCGATCCAGCTGATAAAGATCGGAATCCAGACGATCAGCGAGATGCTTTTCATTGCTTTCGGACCAAACGATTTCATTGCCGCCAGCATATTTCCCACCGGTCCAATCGTAATCCCCAGCGGAATGATGATGCCGAGAAAAATCAGCAACGAAGTCCAGCCGGTCGACAAAGTTGCGTACAACGGCTTGATCTGGTCGGCAGGCAACGCTTTGACATCGTACTTATAAACAAAGTAGCGCACCAGGAGCAGGCGGTAGGTCAAGGTCCACAGCCCACCGGTCAAGAGCGCCATATAGAGCGCGCCGGTCGTCACCTGACTGGACACCACCGCCGCGCCAAGCAAAATGAACATCGATGAACTGGGCGGCAGCGAGCTGCTGAGTCCGGCGTTGCCGGAAGTCAGAATCGCCGCCATTTTTTTGGGCCAGGACGAATTGACCATCCAGGGAATGGTGACGGAACCCACCGAGGCTGCGCAGCCGGAACCCGACCCGGACATCAGTCCAAACAGCGCGCTGGTCAGTGTGTTGATATAGCCGGCCCCGCCGGGTACTCTGCCCAGAGTCGAATTCAAGATATCGACCATCCGCATGATCAAGCCGGTTTTCCCCATTACATAGGCCATGAATACAAAGGACAACGCGGCGAAAATCGTTTCCTGCCGGGCCGAAAACTGCACGCTCTGCACAAATAGCTCGCCCATTTTGGAACCGCCGAACAACAGAACCACCAGCCAGCCAATCCCCATCGCTTCGCCGATATTGCGCTTAAACACCGCATTCCAGATAATAATGGCGGCGATGTAAGCGACCAATGACCAAACACTCAATCCCATTTTGTACCCTCCTTCTATTGTTGCCTGATCACATCAATGATCGTTCCATCCCGGTACTCGACCATGCCGACCACCGCTCCGCCCGGTGGAACCGGGTCCGGCGCGCCGGTAATTTTATAAGCCAGTCGCTGCAGGTCTTCGATTTTCATCAGCGGCAAGCCGGACTGGCTAAGATTGTCGATCAAATCCTGGCGACGCGGGTTCACGGCTACTCCTCGTTCCGTCACAACAACGTCGACGGTTTCCCCCGGCGTCACTATTGTATGCACCTTTTCCCGCACCATCGGCAACCGGCCGCGCAGCAGCGGCAAAACCACAATCGACAGATGCGAGCCAGCTGCCGTATCGGGGTGTCCGCCCGGCGCGCCCATGAGTTTGCCATTGGAACCGGTCAGCACGTTGACATTAAAATCAACATCTACTTCCGTGGCGCTCAGAATGACTGCGTCGACCTGGTTGACAATGGGACCGCGCGTTGCGGCGCTAGCATAATACGACGCCGACATTTCCAGATGGCGCGGATTATCCTTCAGGGACTGGATCGACGGCAAATCAAAGTCCTGTACATCAAATAGTTGCTCTACCAGGCCTTCCTGCATCATATCGACAAAGATGCCGGTAACGCCGCCCACGCCAAAAGATGCGGTGATTTTATTCGCCAGCATTTTTTCTTGCAGAAATTTGGCAGCCGACAAAGAAGCGCCGCCACTGCCGAGTTGAATCGAATAACCAGGTTTAAACAATCCCGAATATTCGATCACCTGGGCGGCGTAACGGGAAATTACCAGTTCTTTGGGATCGCGACTGATCCGCAGCGCCCCGGTGCCAATCCCGCCTGGGTCGCCGATTTTTTCCACCGCTACGACAAAATCGACCTGGGTCTGCGGAATGCTGATGCGTCGCAGCGGATACGCCACCAGATTATCGGTGATCGCCACCACTTTGCGCGCGTAAGCGGCATCCATCATGGCATAGCCGAGTGACCCGCAAGCGGACGGCCCCTCCACGCCATTGATATTGCCCTGCGTATCGCAGGTCGGCGCGCCCAAAAATGCCACGTCAATCGGCAGCCGCCCCGACTCGATCGCCCGCGCCCTGCCGCCATGGCTGCGAATCATCACCGGCTGTTTCAGTTTGCCGGCGCTGACAAATTTGCCGATCTCGCCGCGAATCCCGCTGGTATCGATCGCCGTGACGACTCCCGACTCCAAATGCGGCAGGATCGCATCCTGAACCGCACTTAGCGAGCTGGCCGACAGCGTCAGGTCGCGAATTCCTTTGGCGGCAATCGCATCGACCACCATTTTCATCACATAGTCGCCATTGCGAAAATGGTGATGAAACGAAATCGTCATGCCATCTTTTAGTTCCACTGCATCGATTGCGTCGGCGATGGATTTTAGTACTTTGGCCGACGGCGGCGCATCGACGGTTTTAATGCCTCTGGCCTGCGGCGGCACGTTGGCCCAAGCCCCCTGAAACGTTACAACGTCCTTCATACCGACTCACCATCCTTCACCAAACCGACCGCCTGCGCGTAGCGCAGTGTACGCTCGGCCCGCGCCACAATCGGCCCGTCGATCATTTTGCCGTCGAGGGCAATGACCCCCGATTTTTTGGCCAGCGCCTCTCGATAAGCGGCGAGAATCCGCCGTGCTTTCTCCACTTCGGCCAGCGTTGGCGTATATATCCGATGCACAATATCCACCTGATTCGGATGAATCACTGATTTTCCGTTAAAGCCCAGTTCTTTGCCAAGCAGTGTGTCGGCAATAAAACCGTCTTCATTTTTCACATCCGCATACACATTGTCGATGGCCTGAACTTTAGCTGCCCGGGCCGACAGCAGCAGTTGACTGCGAGCAAACAAAATCTCCCGTCCGGACGGCGTCCGGTTGGTTTCCAGGTCGGCGGCCAGATCTTCCGCGCCAAGGCCGATCGCCACTACGCGCCGGCTGGCTTTGGCCAGATGAAACGAGTTCAGTATCCCTAGCGCGGTTTCAATGGTCAGGACCATTTTAACGCTGCCTACCTCATGACCATATTCGCGCTCCCAGTGCGTCATCAATTCATCCACGGCAACGATATCCGCCGGGTCTTCCGATTTCGGCACCCGCAGAAAAGCCGGGCGAGCCCGCATGATTTCCCGGATATCGTCGTGGCCGAACGGAGTACTAATGTGGTTGATGCGTACCCCCACTTCACACGGATACTCATTATAAAGCAAAGCGTTTCTCACCAGATCGCGCGCCGCATCTTTTTCACCGACAGCCACTGCGTCTTCCAGATCAAACACAATGCTATCCGCGCCATAGATTCCGGCATTAAACAACTTCCCCGGATCATTGCCCGGCACAAACAACATCGTTCGTCTAAGATTCATCGCTGTCACACTCCTTGAGCGAGCGGCGCAACGCAGTTTCGCAGCGTGCGCGCAGTACGAACTCCAGCGCTCCCTTGTCTTCCACCT
Source organism: Negativicutes bacterium (assembly GCA_041741355.1). Lineage (GTDB taxonomy): Bacteria > Bacillota > Negativicutes > UBA1444 > UBA1444 > UBA1444. The sequence continues at coordinate 4,244 of JBGSKE010000320.1, forward strand.
GCACAGATACGTCGTCAATCGCTTGTTCGTCAAGAACGGCATGTACCGTCTCGGTGATCTGGCGACCAAACTCCAACATGACCGGGCTTTTCACCAGAATCACCCGACCCTCGCCAGCTTGCCGCGGCTCAATCGTGATCAGCACATCACTTTTTTCGGCGAGTCCAGCCTGTCCGCACTGTATAACTCTCGTCATTACTCTCCTCCTTATTTATTTTCGGTTCATATACTGAACCGACGGTTCATTTTCGAGTTGGTATAATATATTCTGGCTACTTAAACAATTCTCCTGCTAGATAGCAAAAAAAAATAGAGCTGTTCGCTCTACTCAGGGCAACCCAGGGAACGGGAGATGTTGCGTGCTACGGATTGTATCAGTTGAATAAACTTTTCCATGTTTTCATTTTCATAGCGGAACGATGGCCCGGATATCGACAGCGCCGCCACGATCTGCCCAAATTGGTTCAAAATCGGCGCCGCCACCGCCGAAACCCCCTGCTCTCTTTCCGCATAGCTGATCGCATAGCCTTGCCGGCGGATTTTTTCCAGCTCGTCAGCTGGCACCAGGCAGTCCGGGCTAAGCGAAGCCGGGTCCTGATACGCCAACAGCACTTTACCCGGCGCGCCGCGGTCAATGGGAAAAACATCGCCGACATTGACGACCCGGCTCAGTCCATTCGTGCTTTGCACCCGTTCCACGCACAAACGTTGTTTTGCGTTTAGGGCGATGTACAACGTGATTGATTCATTGGTTTCTTCTTTTATCTGCTTCATATAAGGCAGCGCAATCTGGCGGTAGTCCAGGTGAGAAAGCATAACATTGCTCAAGTTCAGCACTTTGTAGCCCAGCTGATACGATTGGTCTTTCCGGTCTTTAATCAAATAGCCCCGGTCCAGTAGCGTTTCGGCGATCCGGTACACGGTCGCTTTCGGCAATGCTACCGCTCGGGCCAATTCGGACAGGCCAAGTTTGGGGTTACTGACTGTAAAACACTCCAGGATATCCAGGGTCCGATCTAACGATTGGTTCTTCTCCACGTTCTGCCCCCAAAATGTTCAGTGATTTTCTGCTACTAAGTATAAAAGAAAACAGGGACGCGGTAAAGAACCTAGTGGCCCAGCCGGGCCAGCATCATCCCCTGCAAACTCAAGAATGCTGCGACATTTTATTTTCCGGTGTCAACCGCTCTATCGCAAAGGCAATAAATGCCTTCAGCGCCGGCGATATCCATTTGTCCTTGTGGTACAGCAACTGGGAAGTCACGGAAAAAGCCGGTCCGGCCCAGGCCAAAACCGACAGCTTGCCAGCCTCGACTTCGGCCTCGACCGTGGCGCGCGGCAGAAATCCAAAACCCCAGTTGTGGCTGACAAATTTCTTGATCACTTCCAGGCTGCTGAGCGACATGACCGAGCCTGGTCGCACCTGGGACTGGTACAAAATACTTTCGAACAGCAAATGGTAGCTGCAAGATTCTTCGGTCAAGATCAGCGGCTGCCCCTGCAAATCTTTGGGCAGCACACGCTTTTTCCGGGCCAGCGGATGGCCGGGCGCCGCAATGACGACCATCGGTTCTTCCGCCAAAACATGCGTCACGATATCATCGGCAACGCAGCGGTTATCCAGCACAATCGCCACATCGACAATATTTTTCCGCAGATGCTGGTAAAAATCATCGCTGGTATCAAAGCGAATTTTCACTTCCACGTCTGGATAGAGCGCACGAAAATCGATCAGCACATCCGACAGGCGGTAGATGCACAAAGACTCCGCTGTGCCCAGTTCGATCACGCCTTTGGGCGAAACCGAACTGGAAATGACATCTTTCGCTTCATTCGACAGGTTGAGCAGTTTTTCCGCATAGGCATAAAATTGTTGGCCATCAACCGTCAGTTTGATCTGCTTGCCAATCCGTTCAAACAGCTGAGTTTTCAGCTCTTCTTCCAATGCCTGAATGTGAATGGTCACCGTGGACTGGGCGTAGCCCAGCGTGGTTGAAGCTTTCGTAAAATTGAGCTGTTTGGCCGCTTCCACAAACGTAGCCAGTTGCCGGAAATCCATATCCACCGCCCCAATCAATCGGTTATCCCGAATCATATCATGCAAACTATCTATTTTATCTATTGTTTTTACCATGATATGATAATTTCTGACAGAAGTCTACAGGCAAATGGCAGGCTTCACAAGGGGAGGAATGAACGAATGAACACATTGACAGCGGAATACATCAAACAACTAGCGGCGAAACTGGGGGCTGACCTGTGCGGTATCGCACCGGTCGAACGATTTTCCCAGGCGCCGGCCGGATTTCATCCGACCGACGTGCTGCCCGGCTGCCGGAGCGTCATCTGTGTTGCGTCACAGTTCCCTCACACAACACTGACCGAAGGAAAATCGCAAGCCGCCTATACTTTTGTACGACACCGCATGGTGGACAAACTGGACCGAATTACGTTCCTGCTGTCGGAAGAGGTGGAAGCGGCGGGCCATGCAGCCATCCCGGTAGCCTCGTCCGATCCGTATGATTTTTGGGACATGGAGCGCCGCCACGGACAGGGAATCCTGTCACTGAAGCATGCCGCCGTGTTGGCCGGCCTGGGCAAAATGGGCAAGAACACCCTTTTGGTCAATCAACAATTCGGCAACCTGCTCTGGCTCGGCGCAGTCCTGATCGATGCCCCACTGGCGGCGGACCCGGTCGCGGACTACTCCACCTGCCCGGAGTCCTGCCGTGTCTGTCTGGACGCCTGCCCGGCCCAGGCGCTGAATGGCATCAGCATCGAACAAAAAAAATGCCGCGATCGGTCCAATAAGGTTACCGAAGGTGGCGGCGGAGTGCTCACCTGCAATCTGTGCCGAAAAACCTGTCCGAACATGCAAGGAGTGAGATAGATGAACAACGCATCGTTATGGATCCGGCATGCCAAAGAAGCCGATGTGCGCAATATCTACCGTCTACAGTTTAACGAAGGCTGGCTGCTCAGCAGTAATGAGGTTGCCCGCAAAATCCAGCAGATGTACGTCATGGGAAATGAAAACCGGCTGATCGGCGTGCACCTGGCCGCCCAAAACAGAACGCCGCTGTATGCGCCGGCCGTCCATCCCCTGTTCCCGCAAAAAACCGTGGAAGAAATGCTGCTGCGCGGAGCGCATCTGCTGGAAACCGGCGGGCAGTAAGTCAGCTGCCGACCAATTGCAGCCACACTTTCCGGCTGCGCGGCCCGTCAAACTCGCAAAAGTAGATCCCCTGCCACGTGCCTAGGCACAGCCGTCCCTCTGAAATAGGAACCGTCAATGAGCAGCCGACCAGGCTGCTTTTTACATGCGCCGGCGAATTTCCCTCGCCATGTCGGTACGGCAAGTCCGGCACCATCTTATCGAGCGCCGCCAGCATATCTGTCACCACATCGGGATCGGCATTTTCATTGATCGTCAGCCCGGCCGTGGTATGCGGCACAAAGATCTGGCACAGGCCGTTTTGCACTGTGCCTGCCGCCACGATTTTACGCACATGCCCGGTAATGTCGATGAATCCCTCCGCAGGGGTATTCAGCGTAAGTTGCTGCATGCTGTCACCTCAGTTACACTTTTCTAAAACGTTTCAGCCAGCTGCTCAGCCTGCCGCATCGCCTGTTGCAGCAAATTCTCCGCCTGGTCCGGCGCCTGCTCGATCCCTTCGCAGATCACCGAGCGAAAATCGGTCAGCCCGATCATCGCGCACAGCGAGCGCAAATGCGGCGTGGCAAAATCCATCGCCTGCAGCGGTCCCGCCGAAAAAACCCCGCCCCGCACATGCAGTAGCAAGACCGGTTTGTTACGCAGCAGCCCCTGGCAGCCGGTCTCGGTATACACAAAGGTCTTTCCCGCCACCATCACCGTGGCCAGATACGCCAGGAGTTGCGGCGGAAAATGCAAATTCCACATCGGCGCGGCAATCACGATCTTGTCGGCGACGATAAACTGGTCGGTGAACCGGTCGATGCGAGACAACACCTGCAAGTCTGCCGGCAGGCGTTCCTGCGGCGGCTTGTCCCAGGCCTTGATTATCGCATCGTCGACGACCGGAATGTCGCATTGATACACATCCAACTCTGTAATCACATCGGCGGGGTGACGCCGCTTGTATGCCGTCAAAAAAGACTGCAGCAACTTGCGGGTCAAGGAGTTGCTGCGCGGATTGGCGACTATCGTTAACACTTGGTTCATCGGGTTCCCTCCAAACTCACAGGCATTTTAATTTTTCGAGCCAAACCGAAATGGTTTCATGCCAGAACGCCAATATACCGGCGCTTCGCCAGCTCTCCCCATTCTGCCGCGGCAGGCTAATTTGCGATCTTCAGCGCAGGGCGAAGCGCGTTCCAATTCTGGTACGCTTCGATTCGATCCCTGACATTCGTCTGCAAATTGCGGTAAAAAAACTGATAATCGAAAATATGATATTCGCCAGGTTTGAACAGATCCAATCCCGGCGGGTATGCTGCCGCATCGATGTCCGTCACCTTGACGGTCCCCCGTGCTGGGTCCAAATACGCTCCGGTCAGCTGGGGGATTTCTTTTTTAATGCGCCCGTCATAGCCGGGAAAGACCGCCCCTTGGTTCAGCGATTTGTCGGCTTGCTCCCCCGTTGTGCGCCAGTTCAGCGGATTGATCCCCAGTGTTTTGACCGGCACGCTAAGCGAGGATGCCAGCTCCGGCGCTTCCGTGTTGAAAGACACAATCACGCCGATATCATATTCGCTCCGCGCCATGCGCAAGTGAGGATACTGGGCGATTTCCTCCGCCGTCAGCCGCCAGCCGATCGCATACGCCGCAACCAGCCTTGCCTGCAGCGCCGGGCCGCGGAACTTGTCTTTCAGCAGCCGCACGATCATGTCGGCGCCCTGGCTGAATCCCGCCAAAATGAAGGGACGATCCGGATTCATGTGTTTCAGATAATGTTCAAAGGCAACTTTCACATCCTGATAGGCCAGTGCAAAGCAAGGGGCTGCCGCCCCAGCATCCAGCCGGTAAACATTCAGCCCCGCCTGTCGGTAATAGGGTGCATAGAAATTTGCCTTGGCATCATAAATCCCTTTTTCCATGTTGATGGCGCCGAGAAAACTTCGCCGCAATTCGGGATCACCCAGCGGCAGGTTGAACTGCGCCGCCGTACCCATGAACGTGGTCGGTCCGACAAAAAAGACATCCACGGCCTGGATCGGGCCAGACGAGTTTCCAGAGTAGGCCCAGTTGCTTTGGTCGCTGTAGTCGAGCGCAGCGGCATTCGCCGTACCCAAAATAAGCAGCGCCAACAGACAACTCGCGAGAACGAGCCAATTTTTTGCTTTCTTGCTCATAGAATAACCTCCGTTGATGCGGCATGTTGATTTTTATTTTTTCACCGGTTTTCCCAACGGCAGATTCACCGAAATGATCTCCCCCGTCTGGAACAACAGCTTGTCCAGCGCTTTTTCCGTGATCTCCCGGCTGTTGATGACAAAAACAGCCACCAGCCGATCCTCAATGGAAATGACAGCGTTGTCGTCCACCGACTTGCCGGTAAAACGACCCTGTTTGAGAAATCCACCATTCACTAGATCCAAAATCTTGATGTCGAGCCCGACGTTCGCATTTTTGGAAGAACGAAACAGCCCCATACTGCCGCTTTCCTTTGCGCTGACTAGCTCCACCAGCAGCGCATAATCAGCGCCGGATTCACCAAGTATCGCAAACAGCGCTTTTTCGTCGGCGCCTTTTTCAAGGTCCAGGGCTTTTAGTTGCGACTCAAACCTTGTTCCGACAACCACGTCGTAAATACCGGCAACTTTGCCGTCCAGAAAAGCCCGGATTCGCTCGTTGATCCAGGCCTTTCCTTCTTCCCCTTTGGTCGCCCGGTCAACGAACACCACCACCGCAGAGGCGCGCGTCCGCTCTGCAGCCTGAGCAATCACCGGGCCCGCCATCCCAATCAAGATCAGGAATCCAAGCAGGATGCTCGCAATTCTTTTCATAATGCGGTTACGGCAGCCGGGCAGCGATGACCGCATTCATTTTATCCAGCGTATTACCCAGCGCCTTGATCGCCACCGATTTGTTGCCAATTCCGCCGATTGCGCTGCTGTCCTTGGCCAGTTCGGTAAATTTCCCATTATACAGATACACGTTTTTCTTGACATCAATGATCTTGATCGGTATGACCGCTGTCATCTCCAGTCCATAGGTAAAGAATGTGATTTTCTCCTTGCGCACAAACGGCTGCAACTCGGCGTACAGGATATAGTCAACGTCTTCCCCCTGAACAACATTGACAATATCCGCTCTCTCGGCGGTGGAGATATCGACGATGCCGGCTTTATTCAAGAGCTCCACGTATTTGGTCCCGGTCATCACTGCATATTTGGGCTTCAACACTTTGTCGAAGTTATCGGCGATCATCGAATTCAATTCCGCATCATAAGTCGTCCTGGCATTGTTGACAAACATCAGGGCCACTTTCTTTTTGGGAGCCGTATTTACTGCCCCGGGCGCCGCCGTGTCAAACTTCACTTCCGCTGAGGCAATCGCACCGAGCAGAGAAAAACAAAATACCGTGACCAGGATTTTTGAAAGGATTCTTTTCAACATGAAACAGCCTTCTTTCTTGTTATTTATTCGCCGCGTTTGTGTAAAGAACAACTTCGTGCGTGTTGACACCAACCTGCAAGCCATCTATAATGAAATTAGCTCATCTACCAATGGTAGAAGGAGAATCCGGACCTCCGATCGAGGACCGGCTTTATTTTTTCTTGGAATAAGTCTCGTACTCTTTATCAAACCGTCTTTTATATCCTGGCAACACCACAGGATATGCTGTCATCAATTGGTACATATAAATATCACCATTCTTATAGGCAATACGAAAGACAACGACATAATCCACTTTGTCATCTGTAACCCTGACAAGAATTTTTTTATCGCCAGACTTCTGATCCCGTTGCTGCCAAACTCGGAGCAAGGGAGGCGGAAGTTTTTTGTTTGCCAGCTCAATACTTTCTTTTACCCACCGAATTCTGCAAGCGCGAAAAACGCAAGGAATACTATTTTCCTCTTTCAAAAAATTGTCCTCATGCGTTGGATCGCATTTGTAGACACACTTTGCTTCAGATTCGTCCCCTGTACAAAGAAGTTCCGAGTATTTTTCATCATCTTCGCCAATACTGGCAATATGCCAAAATGATCGCGGCTTGCCTTGAATTTCGGTAGTAACATCGATGAAAATAAACCGATCGAATAGTCTCGGGCGCGTGTCTTTGTCTTTAAGATCTTCTTCAAAGATGGAATAGGCCTGATCAAAGATTTGGTCCACAGGAGCGTTCCATGGCGGCGACAACAGCAATCTTACTCACCCCCCTTGGGATTCCAGATAAAGATGTTGATTTTAGGGTCCTGAAGGGGCGTCCCAACTTCCAGCTTGTTGCCCATCCAGCCGTGAAGCATCGCAACTAAACGCTTTTTTGCAATACTGCCATCGTCTGCGCCATACAGTCCGCGATGATAGTAGGAAATTGCCCCGGTCAAAACATCGACGAGTTGCATCAGGTCGGATCGGGCAGAGTCAATCTGCCGAATATCCGCAATCACATCTTGCTTAAAGTCGTACTTGTTATTGCACAGCACTTCATGCAGCTTGGCAATCCGTGGCCCGCCGTGCGTATCTTTCACATCAATAAAAATCCGATATTGGGACAATGGACTGCACATTTTGTCCAGCAACAAATAATACATTTTATAGTACCAAAGATCATAGTCACCTTCATTATATTGGCCATGATCCAATCTCTTTTTCCCTTTTGAAACTACCGCGCGAAAAGCAAGCGACTCTTCATGCCAAAAATAATTCAACAGTTCCTCGTATAGTTCGACTTTAGCCGGTGAAATTTTCGTCCACTTGAGCTCAATTTTCGAATCAATGCCGTGGGCTCGTTTAATCTCTCGAAATTGTTTACTGATCTCATCGATTCGCGAATCCATGCATAATAAAGCGCCCAAAACCATAACATCGGAATCGTCGTTGGGCAAATGGCAACTTTCATCGCAATATATTCTGTAAACTGGCCTTTCCATAAAACACCTCACAATTCCAAGCGCATTTGCAGAAGTTCTCAAATCAAAATTCTGTTACATCCCCGCCACTACGGCATTTAGAATGGCGGTTTGCTTGTCCGTGGCATCTTTGAGTTGTTGTTCCAGTTCATCGCACAGCGCCATCAGTTCATCGACTTTGGCGACGATACGTTTTTGTTCGGCGAGGGGCGGGAGGGGAATCGGAAATTCTTTCAGCTTTGACATACTTAAGCCTTCTCGCGAAACGCCAACTTGCTTATCCATTATTTCATCCTGAAACGATGGGGCAATAATATACAAATGCAAGTATTCTACTATTCCAACGGTTACCGTGCGCAAAATGGCAACATGTTGGGATACATTTGCTTCATCAAGCTCCAATGGAAAGATAGCAGATCGGCCAATCGAAGCACCGGTAATGTTGAGCAAAATATCGTTGGCCTCAACTTTTGTTCCAGACATTTTTTCATGGATACTTTGGTCAATTCTAGCAACATCATCAATTCTCAATCCATCATTCCAAACATTCTGAGAGCGCAAAAACATAATCCCCGACGTTTGATAGACTTTTTGCCCCCCCAGCGGAGTGCTGCCAGCCCCATATTTTACGAGTATTTGCCCCAGCCTTACCCACTCCCACCCCGCCGGAACCTCATACGGCACTTCCTCCGGTTTGATCGGCGGTAGCGGCACCTGCTTATTGAGCTTGCCTTCCTTGAGCAGCTTGTTTTTCTCCGCCGCGATCTGTTTCAACAGTTCACTGGCCGGTTGGTCGCTCGGGTCCTGTGGGACCAACTTCCCCATCACCGCCAGTTGCAGGATGGCTTTTTTCAGTTCCAACACATTTTCCGGCACGGAATATAGCACGCTAAAATTGCGAACGATAAAACTCCAGGCAGCATTGAAACTTGAC
>JBGSKE010000321.1:0-2538 GCA_041741355.1 Negativicutes bacterium
AATGTGATAACAATTTTTTGTACCGGGTTGATTGACGGGATCGAGTTTCGGCAAATTATCACCGAAGCCGCCATGGGCGCTATCGGTGGCGTTGCGGCCGCAATACTTTCGATTGGGCTGTTGCCGTACCTCGAACAGGCGTTTCGCATTACTACTTCGGAAAAGCTTTTGACGCTGGCTCGGCCCAATCATCCCTTATTGCAGCGACTGTTGCTGGAAGCGCCGGGAACCTATTATCATAGTATTTTGGTGGGAAATCTGGCTGAAACGGCAGCGGACAAGATAGGCGCCGACCCGATTCTGTCACGTGTCGGCGCCTATTACCATGATGTTGGAAAAATCCAGCGACCATATTTCTTTGTCGAAAATCAGGCGAATATGGAAAACCCGCATGCGAAACTTTCGCCGAGTCTCTCGACAATGATTGTGACTTCACATATCCGCGACGGACTGGAGTTTTGCCGCGAATATAAATTGCCGGAAGCGATCGCGGATATTGTCGGGCAGCATCATGGGACCTCGCTGGTTTCCTATTTTTACAAACAAGCTGCAGAGGGTGAACACGGCGAGTGTATCATAGAAGAAGATTTTCGCTATGAGGGCCCGAAACCGCAGACAAAAGAAGCGGCGCTAATCATGCTGGCTGATGGCTGCGAGGCGGCGGTCCGCTCCATTGCCAAACCCAATATGAGCCGGATTGAGAATACGGTGCGTCGCGTAATCAACGAACGATTGCGCGATGGGCAACTGAATGAATGCGCCCTCACGTTGCGCGACCTTAATGTGATTGGCGACGTATTTATCCGGGTTTTATGCAGCACTTGCCATTCGCGGATTGAGTATCCGGCGGAGGCAATCCGTGAACTGGAAAGGAGAAGACCACGCAATGGAAATGGAAATAAATCTGCAACCGGAAAAGCTCTTGTTGCCATTGAAAACAAAGGAAACGGTCAAGAACGTCCTACGGCGAACAGCTGAATTGCTAGAGCTGGGGCCGGAAGTGGAAATCAGCGTGTTATTGGTGGACAACGAGACAATCCGAAAACTGAACCGCGACTATCGTGGCAAAGATGTGGCAACAGATGTCCTTTCCTTTCCGATGGAAGAGGAGCTTGAAAGCGACGCGACTCCGGTGATTATCGGCGGACCAACGGAACGCATGCTGGGCGACTTGGTTATATCGGTCGAAATGGCGGTTGCGCAGGCCGAAGAATATGGACATGCGGTAGAACGCGAACTTGCCTTTTTGGCTGTGCATGGGTTATTGCATTTGTTGGGTTATGACCATGAACAGGGTCCGGAAGCTGAGCTGGAAATGCAAACCGAAGAAAAAAGGATTTTGAATTTACTGGGGATTGCCCGATGAACAGGCGACAGTCCGATATTGATGTTCTACGGCAAAAAGCAATAGCAGTCAGACAGTGCGCCTATGCGCCATATTCAAAATTCGCGGTGGGAGCGGCTGTCGAAACAAGTAACGGTCTAATCTTTGCCGGCTGCAATGTGGAGAATGCTTCCTATGGATTGACGATATGCGCTGAGCGGGCAGCAATATTCTGCGCTGTGGCTGCCGGCGAAACCAACATTCACCGCATCGCGGTTGTGGCGGACAGCCCGGAGCCAGTAGCGCCTTGCGGCGCATGTCGCCAAGTGATGGCAGAATTTGGCGTTCAGCAAGTTTTTCTGTACAATACAACAGGAATGTGCAAGGCAATCGAGATGACAGACCTTCTGCCATACGCATTCGGGTCGCAACAGATGAAAGGGGCTGCCATAAGTGAGTGAAACGGTGAATCATTATAAATCAGGCTTTGTTGCTGTCGTAGGCCGACCCAATGTTGGAAAATCAACCTTGTTAAATCAACTGGTTGGTCAAAAAATCGCCATTGTGTCTGATACGCCTCAGACTACGCGAAATCGGATATTGGGAATCCTTACGTTGCCAGAGGCGCAAATTTTGTTTCTGGACACGCCGGGAATTCACAAGCCCCAACATAAACTCGGCGAATATATGGTTAACAGCGCCCGGAGTTCTTTGCGTGAAGTGGACCTGATTTTATTCGTTTCCGATGTGACAGAGTCGGTAGGACCGGGTGAGCGATTTATCCTGGACATGTTGAAAAATGAACAGACGCCGGTTGTGTTGGTGTTGAACAAAGTGGACCTGGCGCCGAAAGACAAATTGTTGCCGATTATTAGCCAGTATTCGACTTTTCGCGACTTTACGGCCATCGTTCCCATTTCGGCGCTTGCGGGGACCAACACGGACCGACTATTGACGGTAATTAAAGATTTATTGCCGGAAGGACCGCAATATTATCCCGAAGATGAAGTGACCGACCAACCGGAGCGTGTTGTGGCCGCCGAATTCATCCGGGAAAAGATTTTTCGCCTGACACGCGAAGAAATTCCGCATTCGACAGCGGTCGAAGTAGAGGAAATGAAAACCCGACCGAATGGCGATGTTTTCCTGCGGGCAACGATATATGTGGAACGGGAGTCGCAAAAAGGGATTATCATTGGCGCCAAAGGCGCCAT
>JBGSKE010000322.1:0-2055 GCA_041741355.1 Negativicutes bacterium
GCGACAGCGGATGTGACTGCGGCTTTAAACCAGGCCGGGTTTGAGCAGTTTTCCCTGGAACAGGTTCCACCCACGCTGGAAGATGTATTTGTAGCGTTAGCTGGGGAGGCGGCATAAATGTGGGCGGTGGAAACAGAAGCACTTAGTCGGACTTTCGGTAATTTTACCGCGGTGGACCGCGTCAGTTTGAAAATCCGCCAGGGCGGAATCTATGGCTTTCTTGGCCCCAATGGCTCCGGCAAATCGACAACGATCCGGATGCTCTGCGGGATCATAGAACCATCGGGCGGCAGCGGTCAGGTCATGGGGCTGGATATTGTCAAGCAAAGCGAACAAATCAAGGCCAATATCGGCTATATGTCACAAAAATTCAGTTTGTACAATGACCTCACCGTTCGTGAAAATCTGGAATTTTATGCGGGCCTATACAGTTTGCCGTTGAGTATTAAGAATGAACGAATTGGCGAAATGATTCGCATGGCTGGACTGACCGGTCGGGAAAACGAGTTGACAGGCAACTTGTCGGGCGGCTGGAAACAACGCTTGGCGCTAGGCAGCTCGATTTTGCACCGCCCGGCGATCCTGTTCCTCGATGAGCCCACAGGCGGTGTCGATCCCAAATCACGTCGCATGTTTTGGGATATTATTTATCAGTTGTCGGCGGCAGGCACAACGGTAATGGTTACTACGCATTTCATGGATGAAGCGGAGCATTGCGATGAAATCGGCTTTATTTTTGAAGGCAAACTGATTGCTTCCGATACACCGTCAGGACTGAAGCGGTCAATTCCCGGACGATTGCTGCAAATTAGCAGCGCCGATCCGATAGAACTGATGGCCGAACTGACTCGGCAAGGGTTGCCGATGCTGGATATATATGCGCAAGGCGCTGCGGTCCACCTGCGGGTAACCGAGGCGGATTTGCCCCAATATGCAAAACTCCAGGGTAAGCTGATTCAGCCGTCCCTGGAAGATGTATTTGTGCATTTTGTGAAGCAAAAACGGCAGGAGGTGGCGGCATGATCCGGTTAAGAGCGCTGCTGCTCAAAGAGTTTATTCAAATGCGGCGGGATAGGTTGACCTTTGGTTTAATGATTGGCATCCCCGTTTTCCAATTGCTGATGTTTGGCTTTGCAATCAATACCGATGTGAAGCATTTGCCCACCGTAGTGTTTGACCAGTCGCACAGTTCAGAAAGTCGAGATTTGTTGCAATCTTTTTCCGCAAGCGGCTATTTTGATTTCGACATTCATGTGAATAGCTTTAAAGAAGTAAACGCATTGATTGATAACGGGCAGGCCAAGGTCGGCATCATCTTGCCGCCCGATTTTGCGGAAGAGGTTCGCAGTGGCAGATCAGCCAGTGTTCAGGTCATTGTGGACGCCTCGGATTCAATGGCGGCCTCTTCGGCGATCAGTACAGCAACGACGATTGGTCAGTTACGGTCGCAAAACATCATGATCAAACGCCTGGAAAGTCTCGGCGGGCGAATCAACGGACTGCCCTATGACATTAGAATCCGCCCCTGGTACAATCCGGATTTCGTCACCGCATTTTATATGGTTCCCGGCATCATGGGGATGATTTTGACGATGACCATGGTGATGATTACCTCGATGGCTATCGTGCGGGAACGCGAACATGGCACGCTGGAGCAATTGATTGTGACGCCGATGAAATCCTGGGAATTAATGCTGGGGAAAATTATTCCTTACGTTTTTGTTGGTCTGGTTCAGGCAAGCGTTGCCCTGCTGGTTGGCATATTGGTCTTTGATTTGCCGATTCGCGGCAATTTGATTGAATTATTTTTGTATACCTTGTTGTTTATCGTAGCTTCGCTTTCATTAGGCATATTGATTTCCAACTTTTCCAAAACACAGATGCAGGCGATGCAACTATCGTTCTTTATCTTTTTACCGAGTGTGTTGTTGTCGGGATTCATGTTTCCCCGTGAAGCGATGCCGGAGATCTTTTTTCAACTAGGCAAGGTATTGCCTTTGACATTTTACTTGCAGATCATGCGCGGCGTTGTCTTAAAAGGGGTGGGGATCGCGG
>JBGSKE010000323.1:0-2011 GCA_041741355.1 Negativicutes bacterium
TGATTGCCGTGTTCATTCTGAGCGTCGGTCTGCTTGCGGTAGTTGGACTCTTTATCCAGGTCGTACAGGTCGGCGGGGCGTTGAACCGGCATGAACAAGCCGCCTGTCTGGCGCTGGAGGCAATGGAGCAGTGGCGCAACCTGGCCGGCGAAGACGGGTCGGCGGAGAGTTTGGCAACGCTGTCCGGCAGCGAGCAGCTGACCAAAGACGGGACGGTGTTCGAACGAATCACGACTTACAATTTGCGGACGGATATTGACGCCAGCGGGCATCTGGCCGAAGTGGCGGTACAGGTCTGTTGGCGGGAAAACGGCCAGACTGTGCGCTATGCGTTGCTGACCTATTTTGTCGTTGACACCGGACTGGAGAATCTGCGATGAAGCGGGATTTAGAGAGCGGGTTTTCGCTGGTGGAAGTCTTAATCGGCCTGATGCTGACTGCGCTGCTGCTACAGTGCATCCCGCCGCTATTGTCTACGTCGTTTTCCTCGTGGAACCACTCTGTTTCGCGCACGGTGACGCATCAGACGGCTCGAATGGCGTTGGAAGCAATGACACGCGAACTGCGGCTCGCTTCGGCAATTCTGTCGCCGCAACCGGGACAACCGGCGGCTGCGGTCCAGGTTGAAACGGTGGATGCGGCAGGCAAATCAACGCGGCTCACTTTTCGGCTGGGGACGAACCTCGGCGCAAATCAACGGACTTTGTATCGCATCAGTTCGGGCGGGCAGCCGACGCCGCTCACGCAGGACACGGTGACCGGGCTGCAGTTTGAGTTTCAGCAGCCGCGTCTGCTGGTGGTCTCGTTGACGCTGACCGACCCGCTGACCGGCATAAGCGATTCGATCAGCGGCGCGGTGACCTGCCTGAATGTGCCGGATTGACAGCAATCAGCAGGGGAAAAGAAGGTGGTTGAACTGGTGAGAAGCGTCAAGATGAGAGGGTCGGCGACGGTAGCAGCATTGATAACGCTGTCGCTGTTGGTTTGTCTGGGAATGACGCTGGCTCGTTTGCTGAAAACCGAAACAGACGCGACGTTAAATTTTCGTGAAGGAATTGCTGCGCAATGTATTGCCGAAGCAGGACTACGCAGGGCGATTGTAGTATTATATAATAATGGAAACCCGCATGGGCTTGCGGAAACGATCAACCGGGACTCATTCGCCGGTCGGTATCAGGTTTCGACAAGCACCGAAGGCGGTTTACTGCGGGTTCGCTCGGTCGGTAACGTCGGCGATGCCAGACGCACCGCGTCGGTACTGGTTCGCTTGGCGCTGGAAGCTGCGCCGGATGAACCGCTGCTTGCACTGACGATCCTGTCTTGGAGCAATTAGAGGAGGCGTGGCAGAGTGGAACTGAAGAATTATATGGAGATATTGATGTGGCAGCAGTTGGACGATGTGCTGGCTTCGCATCAGGGTGTATGCAGATGTGAAAAATGTCGTTATGACATCGCCGCCCTGACGATGAATTTTTTGCCGCCCCGCTATGTCGTCACGGACAAGGGTCAGATGTTTACCAAGATCAAAGCGCTGGAACAACAGTTTACGACTGACATTATCACAGCCATAACCCACGCGGCTAAAATTGTCGGTAGCACCCCGCATCATCTGGAACAGGGTGAAATCGACTGATGCAATTTCAGGCTTTGCTTGAAAAAATTGCCGGACGGCGTCAAGACGCCATCGGTATTGATATTGGCAGCGGGTCGATAAAAATGGCCGAAGTTGTCATGCGTTCAGGAAAACCATATCTCAAGAAAATGGCTTTGACTGATTTGCCGACTTCCACCATGCAGGATGGACTGATTGTTGACGAAGCGCAATTGGTGGAAACGCTGCAGCGAATGGCTTCGCGCAATGGTATCGTTGGCCGTCAGGTCGCGGTGGCGCTTGGCGGTCGCTCGTTATTTATTCGCGAGGTTTTGTTGCCGCGCATGTCGGCGGGAGAATTGCGCCAGGCGATTCGCTGGGACCTTGATAAGTATGTGCCGTTTTCGCCGGATCAAGTTT
>JBGSKE010000324.1:0-5246 GCA_041741355.1 Negativicutes bacterium
CTCACCATTTGAGTGATTGACCAGCAATGAAAAAAGCCGGCAAAGATGGTCATCAAAACCACCTTAGCCAGCTTTTCTTTCACGCCGCGCCACTTACCTCGGGTCATGGCCCCGCTTCAATATGTCGTCGTTAATCTCATAGCTGATGCGATCCGCTGGAAATCCGTCATTATTTAATGCCTTGAATCGCTGTGGCGAATCTTGTCCAGTATCGGTCGGACCGCCGCCGACTGCAGATATTCCAGCGTTGTCGCCGGTACCATACTTTTAATACCCCACCAGTCATCCTGCCGGATCATCTCACGCACCTTCGAAGCACTGACGATTTCCCCGGCTACACCGACCCGGGGGATCATTTTGATCGCGATGCCGTGACGCGGCAAAATCTCCTGCATCGCCGCATTGTAGGCATTGGTGACCGGGCAGTAAGGCTCCTCGCCGATATAACGGGCCTTTATCCCCAGCGCCGGCGCGATTTTCGCGGCAAACACCTCGATATCCAGGCGGGTCTGCGCCACCACTTTGTCCTCATCCCGGGTGAAGTAAGTGGGGAATGTGGCGGCGGAAATGATATAGTTGCCGGCGGGAAACACGGCCACATTGGCGAGGTCGGCCGTCCCTTGCCGCACTAGGTTTAACCGGTCGGCAAACGGGAACAAGGATCGGTCTTCGCTGACAACAAACACAATCACGGCGTCATTCTCGGCTGCCGCATGTTCGATCAGCGCCCGGTGCCCCTTGGTGAACGGATTGCAGTTGACCACGATCGCCGCCCGCTCCGGTTTTAAGTGCCGGGTTTCCTGCTGAATCCGGCGGCAGTATTCCTCCACCGAGCCCAGCCCAGTCTACAGCAGCGCTACATACGGCTCGGCCCGGGCAATTTCTTTGAATCCCAGCGCCGCAAACAGATGCGCTTTGGCCGGTTTGGTAAACAGGAAATAATGTAGCCGTCCGCGCTGCGCCTGTTCCTGCATCAGCCGACTGACGATCGTCGCAGTCAGCCCGGCGCCCTGAGCCGATTCATCCACCGCGATATTGCGCAGCACTTCGCCGGCAAACGAGCCGGTCGCCACAATCTGATCGGCCTGAAACAAGGCCGTGGTAAATTCGACATCGGCCTCGAACGTCAAATCAAACTTGGCCAAAAAATCACCGATCAACTTTACATCCGCCGGATCTTTCAAATTGATCGTCCGCTCGCACGGCTCGCTCCATTCTGCCAATGGTCTACCCTCCTGCTTGTCGCACCACATCGATCAAAGTCCCGTCTCTGTATTCCACTACGCCGACAATCCGTCCATCAAAGACCGGCGTGCGGGGAACTCCCGCCATCTTTTCGGCCAGAGCTTTGAGTTCTTGAACGTCACGCACCGGCAGCCCCGCTTCCCTCAGCCGCAACGCCAATTCATTGCGCCGGGGATTGACCGCCACTCCGTGTTCGGTCACCAACACGTCAACGGTTTCGCCGGGCGTCGTGACAGTCAGTACCTTGTCCAACAGGATCGGCAAGCGTCCACGCAGCAGATTGGCAACGATGATCGTCATTTTCGCTCCCGCCGCCGCGTCGCTATGGCCGCCGGAGCCGCCCATAATGATGCCGTCCGAACCGGTCGTGACATTGACGTTGAAGTCGGTATCGATTTCGGTCGCCCCTAAGATCACGGTATCCAGCATGTTGACAACGCAGCCGGCATTGAACGGGTTGGCGTAATAGCCGGCGCTGACTTCCAGGTGATTGGGATTCGTCGCCAGAGACTTCACCGCTTCCAGGTCAAAATCCTGCACGTCGATGATTCGTTTGAACAATCCTCTGTCTAACATATTCACCAGATAGCCGGTAATTCCTCCCATGGCAAAACTGCCGCTGATGCCGCGTTTTTCCATGATCCGGGCCATGTAGTCGGCTGCCGCCAAGGATGCGCCGCCAGCGCCGGTCTGGAACGAAAACCCTTCTTTTAGCAGACCGGAGGCAGCTATGACGTTAGCCGCCGACTGGGCGATCTTCAGTCCGACCGGGTCTTTGGTGATGGTGGTGGTGCCGGAAACGATCCCTTTGGGGTCGCCGATTTTTTCGACTTTGACCACATAATCGACACGGGTCTGGGGAATCGAAACCGGCGCCAACGGATAGTCGATCAGATAGTCGGTCACTGCCACCACATGGTCGGCATACTCGGCGTCCGGCATGGCATAGCCGAGCGAGCCGCAAGCCGCCGGCCCCATTGTTCCGGTTACATTGCCGTATCGGTCGCAGGCCGGGGCAGCGATAAAAGCGACATCGACGCGGGCCTGACCGGCCTCAATCGCCCGGGCGCGTCCGCCATGGGTCCGCATGATCACTGGGTTGGCAAGCACGCCGAGAGACAAAGCCCGTCCGACCGGTCCGGAGATGTAGTTGGTGTCGAGACCGCTCACAACACCGCTCTTGATGTGGTCGATCAACGGAGCATGAACCGGAAAAATCGAACTGATCATGATATTCAGATTTTTGCGGCCCAAGCTCGCCGCCACCGCCAGAACCAGATTCAACACGCCGTCGCCGTTACGGAAATGATGATGAAACGACAGCGTCATCCCATCTTTGACCGGAATCCGCCTAAACGCCTCCGCCAGGCTACCCAGCACTTTGTCGTCGCCGGGCCGGGCTTGTTTCATCATCGGCGCATAGCGGCGCTCGGGCTGCGGCGTCTGAAACGCGCCGGCATACGCCGTGACCGGGCCGTAGCCCACTACGGTTGCCGGGACTTCTCTGCCAACTGCACTTTTCATTGTTCCGCACCTCCGGCTGGGATATTCTCCGCCAGTTTGAGTACATGCCTGGCCCGTAGTTCAATCGGCGCATCAATCATTTTTCCATCGAGCGAAACCGCGCCGGCCCCTTCCTGTTCAGCCTGCCGCAGCACCGCCAGCACCCGCTGGGCCCAGCGGATTTCTTCAACACTCGGATTCATCACCTCATGAATCAAATCAACTTGACGAGGATGAATCGCCAATTTCCCTTTGTACCCGAGCTGACGGGCCAACGCGACATCGGCCCTTAGCCCCGCCTCATCATTGATGTCGGTAAATGGAGTATCGATGGCGGCGACTCCTGCTGCCGCCGCCGAATTGATCAGCACGCCGCGAGCGCTGATAATCTCCAGCCCTTCTTTGGTTCGCTTGGCGCCGATGGCAGCCGTGTAATCTTCTGCGCCAAAAGCCAAGGCGATTACTCGTGGGTGCACCGTCGCGATGGAGTAGGCCTCCGCCAGTCCACGCGGGGTTTCGATCAAAGCGATGATTTGCACCGGCGCCTGGCCGGGTTGTTCCAGCGTTTCCAGCAAACCAGCCACAGCCAGGATATCGGACGCCGACTGGACTTTCGGCACTAATACGGCAGCCGGAGCGCAGGAGACAACCCTTCGCAAATCTTCGGCCCCGCCGGTATCGAGGGTGTTGATGCGCACAACCCGCGCACTGGTTTTAAAATCGACCTGGCGTAGGGCTTCGGCAACCAAAAACCGAGCTGCGTCCTTTTCCCGCGGCGCTACCGCGTCTTCCAGGTCGAGGATTACCGCATCGGCGCCAAACACGCCGGCGTTCTGCAGCATTGCCGGGTTATTGCCGGGAACAAACAGCATAGAACGCAATACTTCAAGCATGTCCAGTCACCTCCTCGGCCAAACCGGCCCGTTCCACAGCCGCTTTGGTCCGGGCAATCAACGCATATTCCAGCGCTCCCCGGTCCACGACTTTCAGCTGCACATCGCTGAGTCCATACTGTTGTAATACGGCCAGCACCGTTTGCCGGATTGATTCACCATATTGCAGCAATACCAAGCTTTCAATATCGATCGCAATCCCGCTGCCTGGCGAAGCCGGCGCAACCGTCACTACCGCATCGCCCGACTCCAAGGTCCCAGCTTGCGCTGCTTTTGTCAAAATTGCCATTTTAGGTCACCACCCAATCGGTTATTCAAAAACCGCTCATTGTGAGCACACTCTCGTTGGTCTTGGTCAAGCCAGCACAGCAATCAAAATACCGCCGAGAATCAGCATGATCGCCCCGCCGATCCGTGAAGAAATCTGGGCAAACGGCATCGCATTCATTCGCTTGGCGGCGCTAAGCACAGCTACATCGCCGGTTCCACCCATATTAGCCATGCAGAGCCCGGCAGTAATCGACGATTCGATTGGATAGAATCCGACCATTTTCCCACCGAACCAAGTTCCGATTGTCGCTCCCGTCACCACGGTAAATACCAACAACAGGTACTGCCAGGTGAATGCGGCAATGATCTGACCCAAATTGGTGTATGCGACTCCAATCCCGACTAAAAGCGCCGCTGTCAGGTTGGTCGCAATGAATTGAAACCAGTTGCGGGCTGCGATTTCATATTCCCGCGGCATAATCCCCAATCCTTTCACCGCAGCGACACTGAGAATCATCCAGGCAAACGAATGCACTTTGGGAAACACCTGAGCGATCGCCAACCCGACGATGAAGAATGCTGTTGACAGTAACAAGCCGATTCCCAAGCTGGACAGCGTTAGCACCTCCGCTGCTTCTTTGGCATTTGCGTCAGCAGTCTCATCTTTCACCGGCATCAGTTGACCATTGCCGGTCCATTCCGGATGTGTTTTACCAATACGGTCAAGCAGCCCGCCGGCGATGATCGACATGGCATTGCCAAGCGCCACGGCCGGAATCATCATCGACAGCATTTTTGCGGGGTCCATCCCCGTCGATCCGGCGTAAATCTTCGACATCGGCACCGCCCCGGCGCCCATGCCGCCGCCCATGATCGGCACGCCGATATAGAGAACCGCTTCCTTCCAGCCATAGCCGATCAGGGAGCCCACCAGCGCCACTCCGCCCAAACTGACGGCAACGCCGAGCAAAATGACCGGAATATAACGGGCAAACGCGGCAATCAGCAGTTTACGACTCATTCCCAAAATCGATCCGGTAATCAAGGCAGCAATATAAAAGTCCAAGAATCCCATTTTCCCCATAAAATCTTTAATCAGGCCTATTGCAGGTTTGGGCAGAATGCCCCAGTGCACCAACGCTGCCATGCCAAAAATCGTCGCGATGGCCCCGCCGCCCAGCAAAGTATTGACCACCGGCACCCGCTCGCCGATCTCCCACCAGATCGCTCCCAGCACCATCATCACGGCAAACGCGCCAATCATGTTCATCGGCGCCAGGATCTTGTCTGCTTTGGGACCGAACACGATAAACGTACCGCCCAGCACCACCACGG
>JBGSKE010000325.1:0-3223 GCA_041741355.1 Negativicutes bacterium
ATCGTCGGTTTCTTCGTCTATGGCGAGCTAAAATTTGCGGCATTGCCCAAAATTATTTTCGATTCAGCGGTCACGACCGCTTCGCTGATGGTGCTGGTCGGCTTCGCCAATGTGTTTGCCTGGATCCTGACCAGTGAAGAAATTCCGCTGATGGTCACCCAGGCGATGCTGAGCATTTCCAGCGGCCCGATCGGTTACATCATTCTGGTCAACATCCTGCTGGTGTTTGTCGGCATGTTCATGGAAACAATCGCCGCGCTGATGATCTTGATGCCGATTCTGCTGAAACCGGCCCTCGCTCTCGGCATCGACCCGATTCAGTTTGCGATCATGTGCGTACTGAATCTGGTGATTGGCCTGACGACCCCGCCGGTCGGCGTGTGCCTGTTCGTGGCTTCCTCGATCGCCAGGATTTCGGTCGGTCGGCTTTCGGTTGCGATGATTCCGTTCATCGCGGTCAGCCTGATCGTGTTGCTGCTGGTCAGCTTTGTGCCGCAAGTCACGCTGTTCCTGCCGAATCTGGTGTTCAATAAATAGTAACTAGGGAAGACCTGATATGGGAAGAATTGAATAATTACGAGCATTGTTGTTTCTCACCTAAATTCGTATCGTCATGCAGCAACTACCAAACGGACTAAAAAGCTCCAGTCTTCGCACAGCCTGTAAGCTTACTACGTTTCCAACAGGCTGTAGCTCGGCATTACTCGACTAAGCTTCATTCATCGCTCCGCTCTTTTGAAGCAAGTCTCTTATTATCCGTCGCATTAGTCCTAAAATCAACGTCCCTGTTGATTTTCTCGTAACACATCGCTGCATGACGACGAATTATACGGTTCAAATCAAAGATGCTCTCCATTATTTCAATTCTTCCTTGTGCTTTCCTGATTAAATCTGCATTCCATAAAATCATCAACGGGGCTGTGCAAAACTCTTTATGAGTCCTCGCACAACCCCGTTTTTCTTTGGGATAAGTTGAAATCACTACACAAAATCCGGTCGCTGGGTTTTGACTGCGAAAATAGTCGATTTCATAAGATTTTCACCGTGAAATTCGTCGACGATGATGGGTCGATTGTTCTGGAAAAATCAGCATGGATGCTGATTTTAAGCCTCGCAGCGATGGACGAAGCGTTCGAGGCCGTCCGGAAAATCGAGTCATCAAGACGTTACGAATTCAGGTGAAAATCGGCGAAAGAGACTTTTCGCAGCAAAACCCCTACTTCAGATATTCCGCCACTTTCTGCCCGGTAATCGGCGCCAGGGCAATCCCGTCGCCCTCGTGCCCTGCCGCCATGATCAACCCCGGCAACCCCTCCACCGGTCCCAGAATCGGCAATCCATCCGGCGTATGTGGCCGCAGTCCGGCAAAGGTCCGGATGATATTCACTTTGGCCAGCGCCGGCAAAATCCGTCGGGCATGCTGCGCCACCGCCTCGATTCCCGCCAGCGTCGTTTTGCGGTCGAAACCGGCAAACTCGCGGGTGCTACCGATCAGCAGACTGCCATGCGCCGTCTGCTCGACTGCCAGACCGACGCCCAACCGATGCTGGCGGTCCGTTGGATCCAGTTCTTCCGGATGATACTTGGCAATCAGGTAGCAGGCGCAGAGCAGGACATGATTCAACATTGGCGGCAACGGTTCGGTCACCAGAATCTGACCGCGCCTAGGTTTGATCGGCAGCTCGATGCCAAAAGGCGACAGCAGCGCCGGCGCCCAGACGCCGGTCGCATTGACCACGTAGTCGGCGCGCAGTTCGCCCTGATCAGTCTTCACGCCGCAAACCCGCCCGTTTTCCACCAGCAGTTCCCGCACTTCTATGCCTGAGCGGATTTGCCCGCCGAGCCGCCGGGCCGCCTGGGCAAAGCCCTGGGCCAGACGGATCGGATTCACCTGGGCATCGTCGGCGCAATAGGCCGCGCCCCATAGGTCTTCCGCCAGTAGCGGTTCCGACCGCCGCGCCTGTTTGATCGGCAACAGTTCGACCTGCAGGCCGGCCTGTTTTTGCTTGGCAATCAAGCTTTGCAGCAGCTGGGCCTGCTTTTCCGATTCGGCCACGATCATGCCGCCGCAGGGCATGTATTCGATGTCATAGTCCAGTTCCGCCGCCAGCGTCCGGTACAGGGCCGCGCTTTGCATCGCCAGGTCCAGGTGCGGTCCCGGATTCTTGGACTGCAGGATGATAAATCCGTCACAGGCGCCGGAGGCGCCGGCGGCGATATCGCCCCGGTCCAGCAGTACGACCCGCTTGCCTGCTTTAGCTGCGTAGTAGGCGACCGACGTGCCGATGACGCCGCCGCCAATGACAATGACTTCCGCCTGTTTATTCATTGTCGTCACCTCCGGCCAGCGCTTCCAGTGACAGCGTCCTTACCGGGGCGCGGCTGGTGGGCGGCAGGATATCGGCCGGCGACTGACCGGTTTCTTCGGCGATCACCCGGCTGATCAGGCGGCGGCAGGTACGGCCCTGGCACAGTCCCATGCCGGCGCGGGTCCGCATTTTTACCGCAGCCACCGTTTTCGCGCCTTCGCGCACAGCTTGCCGCACTTCGGTTTCCGAGACTTCGCAGCAGCGGCAGAGGAATACCTCGCCCGGCGCGACCAGGCGCATACTGCGCACATCATGCATATATTGTTTTGGCACGGCCAGCGTCACGATCGCGGTGCCTTCCCGCTGCGCCCCGGTGTCTACTTTGACCACGCGGGCTTTGGTAACGAACCGACCGGTACGGTCCAGGCCGTCAACAATCTCGTCCACTTGTGGCAGTGGCAGATATTCATAGGGAAACATCACCCAGGCCTCGGTTGCCGATTTCGAAGCGTCAACCAGAAAAATCGCCAATCCCGGGCATTTGCTGAGACAGATGCCACAGCCGCGACACTTGTCGAGGTCCAGCCGCGGCAAGTTGGTGATGTCAGGCCCGACTTCGATCGCACCGAACGGGCAGGCTTTTTCGCAGGGATTGCAGGGAATTTGCTGCACACATTCGATGACGGCGACCGGCCCCCGCTCGGCCCGTTCGGTCGGCGGGAATACACTTGCTGCTTCAGCGGCGCTCAGCGCGCCGGTCAATTTTACGCCTTCCATGCTGAACCTCCTTGCCCGGACCGCAGCGCCTGCTGCTGCAAAATTTCCGCCTTGGCCAGCCGCCGCCCTTCGCCGAACGGGCCGGACCGCAGCACATCGATCCGCTGCCTGACGGCAGCCTTGTCGGCAGCTGCGGT
>JBGSKE010000326.1:0-5115 GCA_041741355.1 Negativicutes bacterium
TTTCTGTTTGAAACTTCAACATCAAATCACGCAGCGCCTGGCAGGCTTCCAACGGCACCGCATTGTAGGCCGATGCGCGGCAGCCGCCAACCGAGCGGTGCCCGGCCAGTCCGACGAAGCCGGCCTGCTTGGCTTCAGCCAGGAATTTCTTCTCCAGTTCCTCGCTGGTCAGATTAAAGGTGATGTTCATTCGCGAGCGGGCCGCCGGGACGGCATGACCTTTATAAAAGCCGTTGCTGGCGTCGATCGCGTCATAGACGAGCGCCGCTTTCGCTTCGTTGCGTGCGGTGATCGCCGCCAAGCCGCCCTGCTGCTTCATCCAGTCCAGTACCAGGCCCATCAGATAGATGCCGAAGGTCGGCGGCGTGTTGTACAACGAGTTGTCCTTGGCGAACGTGCCATATTTGAGCATCGTCGGCAGTTGGGGATTGGCAGTAGCCAGGAAGGCTTTCTTAATGATGACCAACGTCACGCCGGCCGGTCCGAGGTTCTTTTGTGCGCCGGCGTAAATCATGCTGAACTTGCTGACGTCGACCGGACGCGACAAAATGTCGCTCGACATGTCGGCAATCAGTGGCACGTCACCGGTATTGGGAAATTCACGCCACTGGGTACCAAAAATCGTGTTGTTCGAAGTCAGATGCACATAAGCGGTATCCGCTTCGATCTTCACTTCAGTCAAAGCCGGAATGCTGCTGTGCTTGCCGGCTTTCGAGCTGGCCGCTTCATAGGTTTCGCCCAGCTTCTTCGCTTCGTCCAGTGCTTTCTCCGACCAGACGCCGGTCATTACATAGGCGGCTTTTTTGCCGGTCGGCAGAAAGTTGAGCGGGATCATCGCGAACTGAAGGCTGGCGCCTCCTTGCAGAAACAGTACGTCATAGTCCTCGGGGATTGCCATCAGTTCGCGCAGCAGGGCGATGGTTTGATTGTGCACCGCTTCATACTCTTTGCCGCGATGGCTCATCTCCATGATGGACATGCCCGCGCCCCCGAAATCGAGCAGCTCGCTCTGCGCCTTTTGCAACACGGCCAACGGCAGCGCCGAAGGTCCTGCGTTGAAATTATGGGCCCGGTTTGTACTTGTTGACACACGAATCACTCCTGTTTGTATAATATTGCCAAGAAAATAGAAAACCTCCCGTCCCGAAATAGGGACGAGAGGAAAAGGTTCTCCCGCGGTGCCACCCAAGTTGCCGAAAGTTCGGCCTACTCTGTCCGCTGTATCGGGCGGTCCCGTCTTGATTCATCACCAGCCGCTCGCGGGTGGACCTGTCTGTGCGGATTGCCGTCTCGCACCAACCGACGGCTCTCTGAAATCCTGTCACCAGCAGTATCCCGCTCATCGCGTTTATCTGTTGTTAAATTTATAACTGATTATACTGTAACCGTTTTGATAACGCAAGTGTTTTTTTAGCATGGTTGTCTCGTGCCAAAACACATAGAGTGGTCGAGCTCTTTTTACAACAGCTGGATGCGTAACCGTTCATGCGCATACACCTCCAACACCCAGGAATCATAGTCGTCATCTTTGATGGTAACGATGCCGTACATTTGGCGCATCGGCAGGTAAATCTGAATATAGTCGGTTGAAGCAACGGGAATGATGTGCTGCATCCCCTGCTTCTGACTCAGGATGACGATTTTACCCGACCGAACGACTTGCAGATAAGTTTCAAACCAGATATGTTCGGCTCTTTTGATGACATAGGTGGTTTCGGCATTGGCGCTCAGGTCGAAGCTGCGACTTTCCGACAGATAGAAAGAGCGGGTGGTTTTAAACGCCTTGTATACCAACGGCATCCCATAGCCGGCATGGCGCCGGAGGGCGTTGATATTGGCAAAGAAATAATAGCTGCCGCTCTTCAGGTTTTTGAACACGGCTTTGCCTGTTTCATCGGTTGTCGCCTTACCTTTTTCGTTGCCGGTATAATCTGACGTTATTGCATGCAGCGTGACCCCGCGGATCGGTGCGCCATCTTCATCCTGCAATGTGACAGTTAACGTCGGCGGCAGGGGTTTGGCCGGAGTTTCAGCCGGTTTAACGACTTCCGGCGCCGCAAAAGCGCCGGGGCATGTTGTTCCGCCATATAGCAGGATTATCGCCAAAAAAACCGCCATCCCGAAGCGGGCCAGCCTGCTGCAAATCGTTCTGCTCATCATCCTCATCCTCCGCTGCGATCACGCGCCTGGCGTGGTTTCAAAACTGTTCCGGCAAAATACGGACCGATACCGTCAACACGCCGACTTTGTGGGTGATTTGAGTGGTTTTCTGACTGAACAGATACTTCAGATAAGGAATGTTCATTAAAATCGGAATTCCGCTGACCGACTTGGTCTCGGTATCGCCGGCGAACACCCCCACCACATATAGGTTGGTATCGGCTTTGACGTAACCCATCGTTGTCAGCGTCTTGGTGGAAAATTCATTGGCTGTTGACGAGCTGACCTGCACAGTCCCGGTGATCATTCCCATCTGCATGTAGATATCCAGCCGGATCACGCTTTGCGACGGATTTTCCGGGTGATACTTCACGATGGTCGGCGTAATCTTCACGTCGCTGCTGATCGTCTGGGACGTCAGCGTGGAGTTGCCGTTGCTGTCGGTGGTTTGCAGCGGCACGATCGTCTGGCTGAGCAGTTCTCCCTGGATGCCGTTGGGGGTGTACAAATTGCTGCCCATAATCACTTTGCTTTTTGACAGGGAACGATTGAGCTGAGCGTTGAAGCCAAAATAGCCGCTGGCCGGCAAAGCCAGTCCATGGGTCAGCGTATCGACCTTTGGTACAGGCGTGGCGCTGAGGTCAACTACACGGGTCAGTGACTGAATTCCATAGGTCGCGTTGCCGACCATCGATGACCAGTCGATACCGGTCGTCAAATTGTTGCTGATGTCCAGTTCGCGCAGATAGGCCGAGATAACGAGGCGATGCGGTCGACCGGCTTCCGCCAGCAATCCGCGCAGCTTTTCTGCCGCGCCGCGTAAAGCGTTCTCGTCATTGCCGGACAGCAGCACCATCGCCGGGGCACCCTTGGGCTCGAGCAGCACCACCGACATGCCGGAAAACTCCGGCATGCCCTGCAGGTACTGCAAGAGGCCGGTGACTGCCTGCTCGTTGCCGTAGATGACCGGCAGCATCACCGTGCCGTTTTCGACCACGATCTCCGGCAGGGTCGCCAGCGGCTGCGCCAGCGCGACAGAGCCGATGAGCCATAGGCATACCAGCGTCGCGAAAAGCAGTCGGGACATCCTTTGCACCGTCCTGTAATTAATAATCATAGCCTGTTTCCTTATCCACCGGCAAAATCCGCACGCCGATGGTCAGTATCGACGCCATGTGCTGCAATGTTCGGCTATTGGTGGAGAAAATGTTTTTTAGCAGCGGGATATTCATCAAAATTGGGATGCCGCTGCGCGACTTGGTCATTGTATCGCTGGCAAACAAGCCGCCGATAATCTTATCGTTGTTGGCTCTGACGTAATGGGTTGCCGTCAGGGTCTGCGTGGTATACGCCGAAGCTTGGGCATTGTTGCTGAATGTCACCGTGTTGGTCGGCACACTGAGCTGGATGACCACGTCGAGACGCACGACACTCTCTTCCGGTTTTTCTTCATTGAACTTTACGATGGTCGGTGTGATTTTTACGTCGCTGCTGATGGTCTGGGTGTTGAAGGTCACCTGACTACCGCTGCCGAGCGGCACCGGTATCGAGTCGTCGTTCTTCAACTCGGCGGTCGCACCGTTCACAATGGTGATTTCGCTGCCGACGATGACTTTGCCGCGGGAAATGGTGCGGGTCAGGTTACCGACTATATTAGCCGGCAGGTTTGCCAACCCCAAAGTATAGCCTGTATCTGATTTAGTGGTAACGCCACCTGTTGTTGTCACAGTTGAAGTGTTTACTGCAGTGATGCCGCCCTGAAACCCATTGGAAAACCAGGACATGCCCACCGTGTCGTCATTCTCTACCGTGATTTCGCGCAGATAGGCAGACACCACCAAACGGTGCGGCTGGCCCATCCGGCTCATGACTGTCTTCAGTTTCTGCACGGCATAACGCAAAGCTTCGTCGCCTTGTCCCGTCAGCAAAATCTTAGGCTTGGTCCCGACCGCTGAATACAATATCATTTTGATCCCCTGAAAATCGGGGTCCTGCGACAAAGCCCCGATCAGCGACTGCACTGCCGCATCATTGCCCGGCAGTATCGGTAAAATTGCAATTCCATTGACAATGCGATAGCCGGCAACATTGGCGGTCAGCGCTTCGGACGGGGTTGCCGGCGCATTGACGACATTGGCGGCATTCACTTCGTTAGCCGCATGGCAAATACCCGCCCCCAGGGTTCCCCCGAGCAGCAGGACGGCCATGACAATGGCCGACAAAAACAGCCTGTTTTTTTTCAATGGCACCGCTATCAACCCACCCAGTCAGGATTTACATTTTTGTCCAATCAACTATGTATTATGGTATGTTCGACAAGTCTGGCATTTTTCCTTTATCAACTATCAGCAGCTAAAGATTTCAAAGAATAACCGCCGTTGAACATCGCCCCTATTTTATTCCCGAGAGCAGCGCGTTATTGGCAGACGGAACCGCCAGGAATATCAGCGCATTGTCCACGTATCCGCCGGCCTGCAGAATAACCACGAGGTCATAGCTTTGACCCGTAACCGCAGTAACGCCGGCCAAAGCGGAAAAGCCGGGATACACCAGGCCGGAAGCGGTAAGATATTCCGGACACTGGACCGGCGTCCCCGGCGCAGACCCGTCCACACCTTTATTGCTTGTGCTTCCGACCAAGTTTTTCGTGATCGGCTTCCAGTTGTTTCCGCCTTGCAGCGCCTGAATCGTCAAAAACTGCGTCGTATTGGTCTTGAAATTACCGGAGGCCTTGTCAACAACCAGGGTGTCGTTGCTTCTCCAGCCATAATTATTAGTTCCGTCGCCAAAGCCGATTGCTG
Source organism: Negativicutes bacterium (assembly GCA_041741355.1). GTDB lineage: Bacteria > Bacillota > Negativicutes > UBA1444 > UBA1444 > UBA1444. Next base: position 4,962 of record JBGSKE010000326.1, read on the forward strand.
TCGCCGGATAGTAATAAGGGGTTTGACCGCTGCTGGTTCGCGTGAATCCTGCCGTGGACAGTACCGAAAAGTTTAGCGCGACTGTATTGCCTGACTGCGTAAAATTGTTGCTGTTGAATACGATGGGAATGGTCGAGAGGTTGGTCGTGCCCTG
>JBGSKE010000327.1:0-2418 GCA_041741355.1 Negativicutes bacterium
TGATGTTGCGGTTTGGTCGATCACCGGTCACCATGTTGACGGCAGTGACGCTGATCATCATGTTTCCGGGGATGATCACCGGTTCCTGCACCTCGTCGGTACTGTCAACCGGCGTGCTGCTGACGCCTGTTCTGCTAAAGATGGACATGCCGCGGCAGCGAGTCGGCGCCATCGTGGCGATGGCCTCTGTCTACGGGATGATTGCGCCGCCGGTCAATATTGTGGTCATGATCATCGGCGGAGGTATTGACATGCCCTATATCGGGTTTGACCTGCCGCTGCTCATGATGACGTTGCCACTGGCGGTGCTGACTACGCTTTATCTGGGATATAGCTATGCCCGCAAGGCCGATATGGCGAGCGTGGTCAAAGAATTTACCGGCCATGAGCGGGCGCCGGGAGGATTTTTGCTTTATTTGCCGCTGCTTGTCGTTTTGGTGCTGATGATCGGTCCCAAGGCGTTACCGGGAATTTTTCCTGATCCGCGGTTGCCGTTGACCTTTGTCATCGGCAGCGCTCTGGCAATGTTGGCCGGTCGAAAATTTAACCTACTGGAAGCGGCGCGGGCCGGTGTAGCGGAAATCTTGCCTGTCGTCGGCATTTTGATGGGGGTTGGTATGTTGATCCAAATCATGACCCTCACCGGCATCCGTGGCAGTATCGCCGTAAACAGCCTCAGCTTGCCGCAGTATCTGCTGCTGGCCAGCATCGCGGTGACGTTGCCGCTGTTTGGCGGGATTTCGGTGTTCGGCGCGGCCAGTGTGCTTGGTGTTCCTTTCATCCTGACAATGCTCGGACAAAATCTCATCATCACCGCCTCAGGTATGTCGCTGATCGCCGCGATGGGCAGTTTCATGCCGCCGGTGGCGCTCACCGCCGTGATTGCCGCTCAGGTGGTCGAGGAACCCGACTATCTGAAAATTGTCCGACCGCTGGTAATTCCTTCGCTGGTTGCCATTGGCATCGGTGTGTTGATGATCAAATACGCCACGCAGATTGCGCGGGTGGTGCTATGAGGAGAGGGCAGCCATGATGACGATAGTTTACCGGCTGATTTTGGTCGCGGCCATTCTACTGATCGTGCTGGAAATGTTCAAGGAAAAAGAATTTAAGTTTCAGGTCAATGCCGCCTGGGTTCTGATTCCCTTTATCCTGCGCGCGCTGATGCTGGCGTGAGGGCGGGGCGATGAAAATGATAGCAGGAACAAAGAAAACAGCGATCGTGTTGCTAGCCTTATCCGTGTTAGCGGTCGTGGCCGTGACTCCCGCTTTTCGGCGAATGCATGCGGAAGAACCGATTCGCAAGGGTCCCGGCGTGACCGCGATCAAACAACTCAGTGATTACTTTGCCCAGTTGAAGGGGACCAATGGCGACACCGCCGTTTATGTGATGGACAGCGGCAAGCCGGGCGGAACGGTGCTGGTTTTGGGTGGCACCCACCCCAATGAGCCGTCAGGCTTTCTGAGTGCGCTGGTGCTGATTGAAAATGCCAGACCGGCCAAAGGGCGCCTGATTGTGATTCCAAGATCCAACAACAGCGGCTTCAGCCACACCGATTACACGGAGGGAGCGCCGCAACAGTTTGCGCTGAAAGCAGCTTCAGGCGAGCGCTGGTTTCGCTTTGGCTCGCGGGCAACCAACCCGACTGATCAGTGGCCGGACCCGGATATTTATGTCCATGCCGCTTCCGGACAAAAGCTGTCCGGTTCGGAGACACGCAACCTGAACCGGGCTTATCCCGGTCGCCCCGATGGAACGTTGACCGAGCAGGTCGCCTACGGCATTGTCCAGCTAATTCGTCAGGAAAAAGCGACGATGACGATCGATCTGCATGAGGCGTCGCCGGAATACCCGGTTATCAACGCGATCGTCGCCCATGAACGGGCAATGGACTATGCGGCGGAAGTCACGATTGGTATGCAAATGGACGGCATCAAAATCGGCCTCGAGCCTTCGCCAAAAAGCCTGCGCGGTTTGTCACACCGCGAACTGGGCGATGCCACAGAAACCCTGGCGATTTTGATGGAAACGGCCAATCCGGCCCAGGGCCGTTTGCGCGGCGCAACCAATGCACAATTGGTAGTGACCGGCAAAGATGCGATGTATGAACGAGCAGCCAAACTGAACCGGCTGTTCGTGCCCTATGATGCAAAGGGACAACCGATCGATTTGCGGGTAGCCCGCCATGTCACGGCGATCAACGAATTTTTGAACGTGCTTTCAGCCAAGAACCCTACCCAGGCTGTTGTCCTGAACCGGGTTCCTTCTTACAAGGACATGGTTAAGAAGGGGATCGGCTCTTATCTATAACGCAAGCAGCGCAAAAAAAGAGGAGGGTATACGATGAGAAAAATCAGATCCTGGATGGCCCTATCCCTGTCGCTATTACTAATGCTGTCCGTGGTGACGGCAGCGGC
>JBGSKE010000328.1:0-5782 GCA_041741355.1 Negativicutes bacterium
TGTGTATAATTTGAAACTGTGAACTCCGGGGCGTAGCGCAGTTTGGTAGCGCGCCTGGTTCGGGACCAGGAGGCCGCAGGTTCAAGTCCTGTCGCCCCGACCAACTCAATACAACAAAAAGGGACTTCGTAACGAAGTCCCTTTTTGTTGCTGACATTTGCCACTTTCAATCCACAATCGTAAGCACTTCCGACAGCGGTTTACGCGGCGGGGATGCACCATCAGCAGCCGGTACACCTAGCGGTGTCAGGGCAGCTAACTGATAGTCGACTTTGCTAAACCCAACTAATTGGGCAATTTCCGGTCCGGCGTAGGTCGGTCCGGTCATCCAACAGGTCCCATAACCCAAAGCTGCTGCTGCCAGCAACAAATTCTGCATCGCTGCCGCCACATTTTGAACCCCCGGCTTTGTCTGCTTCAATGCATCGATTTCCTGCTGCGTCAACCCCGTACCAGCGACCATGTCATCCGACGGAACCGGATAGGGCCCGACAAAAGCCAAAACAACGGCAGGTGCGTTCTTGAAAACCGTATGATAGCCAACCGTTCCTTTAAATGCCTTTTGTTTTTCAACATCAACAATAAACGGCAATAATTTTTCATGTTTCTTCTCAACCAGCCCTACCATATCCTGAATCATCTGCTTGTTGCGCACCACAACAAAATGCCAATTTTGTTGATTTTTACCTGACGGCGCATGCACCGCCGCATCAATCAGCTGTTCGATCACTTCGGCGGGAATGGATTGGTCGACAAACTTCCGCACGCTACGGCGACGATAAATGAACTCCAATTCTGTTTTTCGCTGTTCCGGCATCCTTTCATTCCTCCACTGCTTGTTCTATTAGACGGTCCCAAACCTCATCCAATACTTCGCCATCCCAGTCGATTATTCCTTGTTCCATCAGCCTCCGGCACACATACTCGCCAAAATCCGGCAATTTGACCCACCAATTGCTTCCACCATACTGAATCGCTTCCCGCAACCGCAAAATCTGATTCCTGCTCAGCAAGCCGCGCAAAAATCCGACAGCGCGATCAACTTCACTAGGATTCAGCCTGTTCACTTTCAACAAAACCTGCGCCCGTTCGGGACCTAATCGCAGCAGGCAATGCATGCAGATCAACTCATTTTGCAACGGATACGAGGTTGAAGACAAGAGTTCTTCACCACATAAAGGACAGACGGAAAAATCGGTCGTCTTTTGCGACAGGCCGGCCTGTTGTTGCAAACAGTTCTCACACCAGGACTTACCCATCCATAAGTGAAAGACGCTGTCCGAAGTTCCACAACGATGACATTTTTTTGTTGTCTCCATTTTGCCGACCTCTTCCATGTATTCACCACAAAAGTCGGACGAGATCCCGTTGGCGGGATCTCGTCGCGGGAGAATCAATCTTCGTCTTCTTGTTTTTCCTTTTTGTACGCCTCGATGATGGTGTCAGCTTGACGTTGCGGTACTTCAGCGTAATGATCAAACGCCATGTTAAAACTACCGCGGCCTTGTGTAATTGAACGAAGGTCAATTGCATAACGGAACATCTCCGACATTGGCGCCATGGCCCGTACGATTCCCAAGCCGCCACCAATCGGTTCCATGCCGAGAATACGGCCCCGTTTTCCATTCAGATCGCCGATGATGTCACCCATATACGATTCAGGCACTGTTACCTCAACGCTGTAAATCGGTTCCAGCAGTATCGGTTTAGCTTGTACGACGCCTTTGCGGATTGCCAGGGCGCTGGCTACTTTGAAGGACATTTCCGACGAATCTACATCATGATAAGAGCCGTCTGTCAAAGTTACCTTGATATCAACCAGCGGATAACCGGCGATAACCCCTTTAGCAAAAGCTTCACGGACACCCTTTTCAACAGCCGGGATAAACTGTTTGGGCACCGAGCCGCCAAAAGTCGCATCAACAAATGTAAACGGCGACCCCGAAGGCAATGGATCAAGCTGCAGCCATACATGACCGTATTGACCGTGCCCGCCGGTCTGTTTTTTGTGTTTGCCTTCGACCTTGACCCCAGTTCGGACCGTTTCCCGATAAGCAATCTTGGGATCGCTGAGTTTGACTTCGACGCCAAACTTGCGTTTTAGCCGCTCGCCCATTATAGCCAAATGCAGGTCACCCATGCCGCTGACCAGCAATTGGCTGGTTTCAGCATCTTTTTTGAATTTCAGGGTGGGGTCCTCATCAGCCAACCGGTGCAAGGCATTGCCGATCTTGTCTTCATCTCCCTTATTCTTTGGCTCCATGCATAAGGTGAACATCAACCCCGGATACGCAATCGGCGGGAATACCACCGGTTTTTCTTTGTCGCACAATGTATCGCCTGTGCCAGTTTCCGCCATTTTTGCCACAACAACGATATCGCCGCAATGGGCTATCGTCATTGGATCCTGGGTTTTTCCCCGCATCGTGAACAGATTGCCAATGCGTTCTGCTTTATCCTTGGTCGAGTTATACAGGATGCAATCCGGTTTCAACGTGCCGGAAAAAACGCGAATAAAGCTAAGTCGTCCGACAAATGGATCGGCGGTTGTTTTGAATACCAACGCAGAAAACGGATCACCGCTGGCCCTCGTCACAGTCTCTTCTTTTTTAGGATTCACACCAGTTACAACTGCTTTTTCGGCGGCAGGAGCATACTTGACAATTGAGTTTAGCAGTTCGACGATGCCAATATTTTTGCTGGCAGAGCCACAAAATACAGGCACAAAACGATTATCGGCAATCCCCTTCACCAAACCGGTAAAGATTTCTTCTTCTGTCAGCTCTTCGCCCTCAAGATATTTAGCCAGTACATCGTCATCGGCCTCCGCCGCCGCTTCAATCATGGTCAGGCGGGCGAGCTCAGCCGCATCTTTCATGTCGTCAGGGATCTCGATTTCCGTCCCTTTACCACCCTTATACGTCACTGCTTTCATGGCAACAACATCGACTATCCCGGAAAAACTCTCTTGCACTCCGATCGGCAGTTGCAACGGAACCACACTGCCGCCGAAAGTCGCTTTCATTCCTTCAACTGCCGCGTCAAAATCGGCGTTCTCGCGGTCCATCTTATTTACAAATGCAATACGGGGCAATTTTTGATCCGCAGCATACTTCCAAACTTTTTCCGTCTCCACTTCGACGCCCGACGCCGCACAAAGAACAACCAATGCCGTATCCACAGCTCGTAAGGCGCCTTTTACCTCGGCTACGAAATCCGAATACCCTGGGGTATCCACAACATTGATTTTATAGTCTTTCCATTCACACGGAGCCAACGCAGCGCTGATACTGACCTTGCGCTTGACTTCTTCCGCTTCGAAATCGGTGGTCGCCGTGCCGTCATCAACACGTCCAAGGCGGGTAACCGCTCCGGCATTAAACAGCATAGCTTCGGCCAGAGAAGATTTTCCAGCGCCACCGTGAGCAACAATGCCCACATTTTTGATCCTGTCACTTCTGTACTCTTTCAAATCGGGCCCCTCCTATTTTCGTCAATTTACTTACAGCGGGTATCGCGATTATATTTTTTATAAATTCTCGCCGTTGCTGATATTTTCCTGCTGATTCTGACGATTCCAAAAAGTATAACTAAAAATATTTGCAAAAAAACCGCTCTGGTTAAACCAAAGCGGCAGACAACAGTTTAAGCAATCTATCGGTGCGATTAACTCAATGCATTTCTTCCGGTAGTTCAATTTCCACGCGAGATAGGGTAAAGCAAAGATCAGACAGGCGATTCAAAACCACAATCAAGGTTTCATCAATTTTTTCCTGCCGATACAAACGCCACACCTGCCGTTCGGCGCGCCGGGTTGTGGTCCGAGCCACATCCAACGCTGCCGCCCCCGGGTTATCGCCCGGAACAATAAATCGGTTTAACGGCGCCAACTGCGCGGTGAAACTGTCGATAAGGCCTTCGAGCCAGACAACATCCTTTTCGCCTGTATAGGGGTTGTCTTGTCCTATACTGGCCAGGTCAGACATGACGCGCTGCATCAAGAGTTTTTGCAGCTCCAGAATGGTACGGCGGACTTCGTCATTTTTCACATGCGCCCGGGCCATTCCCAACGCGGAATTGATTTCATCGACGTTGCCATAGGCTTCTACCCGCAGACTGTCTTTGTCGACCCGTTGGCCGGTATATAAACCGGTCGTGCCTTTATCTCCGGTCTTGGTATAGATTTTCATGGCCTTTCCTCCATTCAGTTAAAAAATTTCCGCAGCAGAAAAGAACGTAGCCATCTCGCGAACAGCGCTTTCCGCCCCATCTGAACCGTGAATAACATTATTGGAAAGAGTTAGCGCAAAATCGCCGCGAATCGTCCCCGGCAACGAATCCAGCGGATTAGTCGCCCCCATCATCGTTCTGACTGCCTTGATTGCATTTTCGCCTTCGATAATCATCGCCACAATCGGTCCGGAAGTAATAAAATCTACCAAGCCGACAAAAAAAGGCTTGCCAGCGTGTTCTGCATAATGTTTCTCCGCCATCTCCCGGGTCATTTGGCACAACTTTAGGGCAACGATCTTGAGGCCGCGCCGTTCAAAACGAGCGATAATTTCACCGCTCAGTCGTCGCTCCACGCCATCTGGTTTGACCAACACCAACGTTCTCTCCATAAATACAACTCCTCATCCTCAAACATATTATACGCAGATAAACTCTATCGCCAATAATCAACTCAACAATTCCTGCATTTGCGTTGCATCAAGTTTGCGGATCAATGCGATCAGTAACTGGACCGCCGACTCATAATCTTTGCGGTTGATAATTCCGTGGTGAGAGTGAATATAGCGTGTTGGTACCGATAGGACAATGCTCGGCACGCCTTGGGCATGGAGATGGATTCTGCCGCCATCCGTGCCGCCGCCTTCAGAGAATTCCAGTTGAAAAGGAATTTCCGCAGCCCGGGCAGTTTCCAGAACAAAGTCCCGCAATTTCACATGGGGAATTAAAGAGGCGTCATAGATACAGACAGCCACGCCGCCGCCGAGTTTTGCCGATGCCTGATCTTCGCTCATACCGGGAGTATCGCCGGCAATACAAGTGTCCACAGCAATCGCCACATGCGGCCCGATCACATCGGCGCTCGTTTTGGCGCCGCGACAGCCTACTTCCTCCTGCACCGTACCTACGCCGAAGACCGTGTTGGGATGACGCACTTTCGCCAGTTGTTGCAACACATCCGTAACAATCGCGCAACCCACCCGGTCATCCCAGGCCTTGCCTACCAACAAATCCGGGTTGGCCATCGGTGTAAACGGCGCATAGGGAACGATTGGCACACCCGGAGTCACGCCCATCCGTTCTTCCGCGTCTTTTTTATCAGCAGCACCGATGTCGATGTACATCTCACGCTTGGTAACCATTTTTTTCCGTTCATCCGCCGACAATACATGCGGCGGTTTCGAACCGATGACTCCCGGAATATCGCCTTTAGGAGACATTACGGTTACTCGCTGTCCCAACATGACTTGCTCCCACCAGCCGCCCAAAGTGACGAATTTCAAAAAACCTTCTTTGGTGACGGTTTTCACCAGAAAGCCGATTTCGTCCATATGCGCAGCCAGCATGATAATCGGATCCGCAGAAAGTCCCTGCTTTTTGAAGATAACACTGCCAATCCGATCTTCCAGCACTTCACACTGACCAGCCAAGCGATTGATCATCAATTCGCGCACCCGGCGTTCAAAACCGGAAGGACCGGGAACTTCCGAGATTTCTTTAAGCCATGTTAACAATTTGTCCGTTTTTTGTTCCATGCGGTCTCCCGTATTCA
>JBGSKE010000329.1:0-3471 GCA_041741355.1 Negativicutes bacterium
TGGCGGAGATTGAGTCCTGCGTCAATCGGCTGGAAGCGGAAAAGGCCGTCATTTCCAAACTGGCGTTGCCGGCAGCGGTGGAAAAATATTCGCCGGGGCCGTCTTATCTGGATCATGTCCGTCAGATGCTGAAGCCGGAAATATTGCTGAATTTTAAAGAAAAGATCGTGTTTGATGTCATGCATGGTTCGTCGCAGGGCTATCCGACCGCTTTGGCGAAAACCTATGGGTTGGATTTGACCGAGGTTCGTGGCAGCTACGATCCGATGTTCGGCGGCGTCAACCCGGAGCCGATCGAGAAAAATCTGGCGGCGCTGCGTCAGGCGGTGCTGGCACAAAAAGCCTATATTGGGCTGGCGACTGATGGCGACGGCGACCGGATCGGCGCGATTGACGCCGATGGCCGCTATATCACGCCGTATCAGATTTTTTGCCTGCTGATGAAATATTTGGTGGAAAAACGCGGTTTGCGCGGCCTGGTGGTACAGACGCTAACATTGTCGGAACAGGTGAAACGGCTGACGCAGAAATATGGTCTGGAGACGCGCCAGACTCCGGTCGGTTTCAAGTATGTCGCCGAACTGATGGTGAAGGAAGATATCCTGATCGGTGGCGAAGAGTCCGGCGGCTTGTCGGTGAAGGGGTATATTCCAGAGCGGGATGGAATTTTGCTCGGCTTCCTGCTCGTTGAGACCGCTGCCGCCTATGGTAAAACACTGGGGCAATTGCTGGATGAAATGGCGGAAGAACTGGGCTATTTCGCCTATGACCGGCGGGATCTGCATCTGGATCCGGCCCGCAAGGACCGGTTGATGAACGCATTGGAAACGGCAGCGCCGGACAAGATCGGCGGCAAAGCAGTTCTCTCGGTCCATGTCGGCGACGGAATCAAGCTGGAATTGGCCGATGGCTGGGTGATTTTCCGCGGTTCCGGCACTGAGCCGATCGTACGCGTGTATTGCGAGGCGCAGAGCGATGAGGCGGTGGAGACGATTTTGAAAGGAGCGGTGGATTATGCAGAAAAAGCGTAGCATCCGCACGGCGGTCATTCCTGCGGCAGGACTGGGCACGCGGTTTTTGCCGGCGACCAAGGCGCAGCCAAAGGAAATGTTGCCGATTGTGGATAAACCATGCATCCAGTATATTATTGAAGAAGCGATCGATTCAGGGATCGAAGATATCCTGATTATTACCGGGCGTAACAAGCGGGCGATCGAGGATCATTTTGACCGCGCTGTGGAGCTGGAACTGACGCTGAAGGCGCAGGGGAAATATGATCTGCTTGGCCTGGTGCAGGAATTGTCGCGGGTGACGATTCATTATGTGCGGCAGAAAGAGCCGAAAGGTTTGGGACATGCTGTTTTGTGCGCCCGTCATTTCGTCGGTGATGAGCCGTTTGCGGTGCTGCTGGGCGATGATATCATGGATGCGGAAGTGCCGGTGCTCAAGCAGTTGATGGATGTGTACGAGGATTGCGGCGGCTCAGTGCTCGGCGTGCAGGAAGTGCCGAAAGATCGGGTGTCCAGCTATGGTGTGGTCAAACCGGCGCCAGTCAAGGAGCGGCTATGGCTGGCCGAGGATTTGGTGGAGAAGCCACAGGTGGATGAGGCGCCGTCGCGCCTGGCAGTGTTGGGGCGTTATATTATTTCCCCGGCAATATTCGATATTTTGGAAACGACCGAACCGGGGCGTGGCGGCGAAATTCAGCTGACCGATGCATTGAAGAAATTGTCGGAGCGGGAATCGGTATACGCCTATGAATTTGAAGGCCGCCGCTATGATGTTGGCGACAAACAGGGTTACTTGGAGGCAACGGTCGACTTTGCCCTGAAGCGGCCGGATTTGCGCGACCCGTTCCTGCGCTATCTGCTGAAAACTGTCGGCAAGGAGACCGGTCTGTAATTGTAAAAGGGGGACTTGCGTCCCCCTTTTACAGTAATTTCTTGCGTTTGCTGCGAGCCCAGTTTCTGGCCCGCTCCAATGTGTCGAGACAAAGTTCGTGGGTTGCAACCTGGCGAAGATATTTCCAGTCGATTTCATCGTAATGGGCGACCATCATGAACCGGACCCATTCTTCCGAGCCGTCGGTCCAGTACTTGGCGGCCAGTGTGCGATCCATGATGATATCTTCCAACGAAATCAGATATGCGGTATGATTATTGGGAAGTTGGACCGGCTGAATTCTTTTCCTGTCTCCCGCCAGCGGTCCTTTGGGAAACTCAACGACAACCGAAGGGTTTGTTGGCAGATACCAAGTGCCTGCATCATTGAGGAACCCCAGTCCAGTCATCACTGTTTTGATATACTCGGGATCCTCAACAATCATGTCGATGTCGCGAGTTGTATAATTTCCCAGTGTATAGAATTCGACAGCGGAGCCGCCTACCACTACCGGAATAACTCCAAACGGTTTAAACGCCTCGCTGATCACGCCGGCGACGGTGAGTTGCAATTCCAGTATCGGTTTGTTTTTTGGCAGTTGCTGCAACAATGACTTGAGCTCGGCCATTGGCGCTCAATCCTCCCACTGCAGTCGATAACCAACCGGCGAGAGCTTGGTCAAACGACCGGATCGCTTGGCTTCTTCGACCGTCGACCAAACCGACCGGCACAAAGCGAAGGTTTCGCTGTGACTGCGCGGTTTAACCCGTGGCGGGCGAGACGGAGTTCTTACGCCAATAGACCGCAGCTGTTCAGCTTTTTTACAGGTGTTATCGAGAGCCGTGCATAAATCGACAGGCTTTTTCATAGTTCATCACCCGAGTACATTATACTTCATAATTGATAAATTGGGGACTGTCCCCAATTAACGGAGGTCTGTAATGAAGGTTTTGGTAACCGGCGGCGCCGGCTATATCGGTTCGCATGCGGTGCGGGAGCTGCTGGCTGCCGGGCATGGGGTCGTGGTGCTGGATAATCTGGGGAAGGGGCACCGGACATCGATTCCGGAGGAAACGCCGTTTGTCCAGACCGATATCCGCGATGCGGCAACGCTGGCCAAGGTTTTTGCCGTTCACGCAATCGATGCGGTCATGCATTTTGCTGCGGTGAGCGAGGTCGGCGAATCCATGGTTGACCCGGCCAAATACTACCGCGACAATGTGGCGGCGACGTTGTCTTTGTTGGAATCGATGCATGAGGCGAATGTCCGCAGGATCGTGTTTTCCTCGACGGCGGCGGTGTACGGCGAGCCGGAGTCCTGCCCGATCTGTGAAACTGCGCCGCTACGCCCGACGAATGTCTACGGCCGGACCAAATTGGTGATCGAAAATATGTTGGCTGATTTTGCCATGGCATACGGCTTTTCCTATGTGGCGCTGCGCTATTTCAACGCGGCTGGCGCATTGCCGGCGGGCGGCATTGGCGAAGACCATACGCCGGAAAGCCACCTGATTCCGCTGATTCTAAAGACGGTGCTGGGGCAGCGTGCGGCGATTTCGATCTACGGCGCCGATTACCCGACGCCGGACG
>JBGSKE010000330.1:0-5961 GCA_041741355.1 Negativicutes bacterium
TTGCTATGCCTGGGTTTCTCATTTTGGGCAACTTCTAAGCTTTTTTGCCGTTTCTTGCCCTGTTTCCATACTAACTTCTTCTAATTTCCCACTGTAACATCAACTTCCACCGCTATCTGGATGTTACTTCGGGAATTTACGGTTTTTTTGGCAGGACATCGCCAGACAGACAGCGAAACTTTCTTTATGGCTTATTTTACAATCGCTGAAGACCGGTGCCTGAATTATAATTACAAAAAAACCAACTGCCGTCTGTGCCGCGACATTTGTCCTCGGCAATGCTGGGATGCAAACAGCAATCCCCTGTTGGATCGCTGTGACGGCTGCGGCCTGTGTCAGGCAGTCTGTCCGGTTGATGCCATTGGGGTCGAAGGGCAGCCGGCGGGGGCTTGGCTGGAGATGCTGGCAGGCGACGAGGGGGAGCTGCATTTATCCTGCCGCAAGTACGGGGCCGGACCTTGGTCTTGCATGGGGCTTCTGAATGCGCGCGATTTGGTTGCGATGGCCTGGCGGCAGCAGTCCAAGCTGCCGCAGGATATTTTTATTCACAGTCGACATTGTTTTGAGTGCCGCGAGCCGGTAGCCCGGCAGCTGGCCCAGGAAATCGCCAAAGCCCGGCAATTTTTGGCGCAATGGCCCGGCGGAACGATTCGCGAAGACGGCGAAACGCCTAAGGCGTACCGGGATGCAAAACGCATGGATCGCCGCGGTTTCTTCGGCGCGCTATTGTCAACCGGTGTTGAAACGGCGCAAAACGTGCTCTGGCCGGAACAGGGAATCCGCCCGTTGGAAAAATCAAAATGGCGGTCGCAGGTTTTGCGCGATAGACCGGAAATCATGTTGCCTACTTCGCAGAAGGTTTTTCCGATTTTGTCGATCGCCGATTCTTGCATTGCCTGCGGTCTGTGCGCGAAAATTTGCCCGATACAGGCGATGACGGCCGAGGAGACTCCGGTGGCGTTGGAATTGTCGCATCAGCCATTCCTATGCACCGACTGCGGTCTATGCCTGGAGCATTGCCCAACCAATGCGATCAGCCGTGAGGCGGGCGGGGCCGTGGCTGCAAGATTACTGATCGCCAAAAAATTTCCCCGTTGCAATGAGTGCGGTGAAATTTTTAAACCGGCCGGTCGCCAGCTGACCTGTTTTGATTGTTTACTTAAAGGAAGACAGAGCGTGTTTGGTCCCGAAACAACAGAGTGAAGGGAGTCTGTCCATGAAAGAATGGAAGTTGATATCGCTGGCAGCAGCCAGGCGACTGGCTACCGAGGCGCTCGGCGCAGCACCGCGACAGATTGAAGAAGTTGGGCTCAGGCAGGCACTGGGCCGAATTGCTGCCTGCGACATGTATAGCGCCGAAGACAATCCGCCGTTTGATCGGTCAACTGTCGATGGCTACGCAGTCCGTTGCGAAGATTTGGCATCTGCTTCGGTCGCCTCGCCGGTAGCGTTGCGTGTTGTCGGTGAAGTTCGAATGGGTCGGGCGTGCGCTGGCGCAATTTCGGCCGGCGAAGCAATCAGGATGCCGACCGGCGGGATGTTGCCTGATGGCGCTGATGCCGTTTTGATGCAGGAATATACTACCTCTGATGCAATTGGAACAATTCAGGCGAATAGGCCGGTGAAAAAACGTGAAAATATGGTTGAGCGCGGCGATGATGCATCAGCAGGCGCAATCATCCTAGCCGCCGGCGTCAGAATCGGCGTGCCTGATCTGGGAGTGCTGGCTTCTTGCGGCTTTGCCCGAGTGCCAGTCGTAAAAAAACCGGTGGTCACGCTGATAACAACCGGCGATGAAATTGTGCCGCCGGAAGCCTCGCCACTGCCGGGGCAGATCAGGGATGTCAATTCGTTTACCCTGGCGGCGCTCGCGGAACTGGCTGGCTGTGAAGTGATTCAGGCCGAGCGGGTTGCCGATTCGCAAGACGGATTGAACGCTGTGTTGCAGACGGCGTTGTCGACATCCGACTTGATTCTCATCTCAGGCGGCAGTTCAGTCGGCGATCGAGATTTTACCACTGTTGCGGTGCAGAGTCTGCCGGGGGCGCTTACCCTGTTTCATGGCGTGGCGCTGAAACCGGGTAAACCAACATTGCTGGCCATGGTCGGACATACTGCGCTGTTTGGCATTCCTGGGCATACAGTCGCCGCGATGACGGTGTTCCAGGAAATTGTTGAACCGGCTCTGGCGGCGCGGCAAGGGATGCTGACAAGCGAGGCGCGGTTTGTCATTCAGGCCCGGTTGGGCGCGGGCTTGCGTGCGGATGCCGAGCGGGACGAAATTTTTCGCGTGCGGCTTGAACAAACTGCGACTGGCGTGATTGCCTGGCCGCTGCCGGCAAAATCCGGCCTGGTGACGGTGATGACCCGGGCGCAGGGCATGGTGTATATTCCGGCCGGTCAACCGGAACTTCGGGTCGGCGACCTGGTGGAAGTTCAGATTTTGGTCGATCGGGTTGGCGGCAATTGGCAGGGGGTAGCGCGATGAAACCAACTTTGGCGGACCCCGGCAGAATCGAAGCGTTGGCGCAATGGCGGCGGTGTCTTTCACAAGCAGGTTGGTTGGGTTCCTGCCGGACGGAAGACGTTGATATCGTTAGCGCGCCGGGCCGGGTGATCGCCGAACCCGTTTTTGCTGCTCGCTCGGTTCCGCATTACGCCGGCGCCGCAATGGATGGATTTGCAGTGCGGGCAGCTGACACGGCAGGTTTACTGCCTAACCGAGTTGTGCGATTGCCGGTGCTGTCGCCTGGTTCGGTTTGGCGACCGCAGACGGCTGTGATCGTTGATACCGGAGATGCGCTGCCGACTGGTGCAGATAGCGTGATTATGAAAGAACATGTTGCCTTTGCTGCGCAGCAAATTGAAATCTCGGTCGCTGCGACGCCGGGGCAACACGTGCGAAAAATCGGTGAAGATATGCTGCAGGGCGACCTTGTATTGCAACCGGGCCGTATTGTCGGTCCGGCCGATATTGCCGCCTGTCTCGCCGTTGGTGCAGACAGGGTCAAAGTAATGGCCCGGCCACGGGTCTGTGTCATACCAACGGGTTCGGAAATTGTCGACTCGGCTGACGAATTGCCGGACGGTTCAATCCGGGATATTAATTCCTATATGCTTGCTGCCTTGTTTGACAGTTGGGGCGCCACGGTTCAACGCCATCCGGTGGTAGCCGACGAGCGAGACAGTTTGCGGCAGGTCATTACTGAGGCGGCGGCAGAACACGATTTGGTCGTGATCAATGCCGGTACCTCCGGTGGAACCGAAGATTTTACTGCGACGATATTGGCGGAACTTGGTCAGATTTGCTGTCACGGGGTTGCTATCAGGCCGGGACGCCCGGTTGTTTTAGCGGTAGTTAATGGCAAACCGGTTGTGGGCTTGCCGGGTTATCCCGTTTCCTGTATGCTGACGGCAGAGTTGTTTGCGCAGGAATTGTTGTATGAGTATCAAAATAAAACGTTGCCCAAACGTCAAACAGTGCGGGCGCGATTGACTAACCCGATTGAATCGCGACGCGGCGTTGAAGAATTTTTGCGGGTGATTTTGGCTGCAGGATCGCCTGATCAGGAGGCGATTCCACTGGCTCGCGGCGCCAGCCTGATTTCAACGTTGACTCAAGCGCATGGGTTATTGCGAATCGGCCCGGAGACTGATAAGCTTAGTGTCGGAGAAATGGTTACAATTGATCTGTTTTGAGAGGAATCGTTGCGGTTGCGTTATGACAGAATCGTCCTGTTGATTGTTATTGCCACTTCGTTTATGACCCCTGTCATGGGGAGTGCACTAAATATCGCCATCCCTTCCATTGGTCGCGAATTCTCAGCCAGCGCCACGACGTTGAGTTGGATCGCCACCGGCTACATTCTGGCCACGGCCAGTTGCCTATTGCCGGCCGGTCGTTTCGCCGATATTCAGGGACGCAGCCTTGTCTATACGGCGGGAATCCTGACTTTCAGCTTGGCAACTTTGCTGTGCGGATTGGTGAGTTCCATCGAATGGCTGATTTTTATGCGGGTGGTCCAAGGCATCGGTGCTTCTTTTATCTTCAGCACAGGCATTGCGATCCTGGCAAGCGTGTACCCGCCGGAACGACGGGGCCGGGTACTCGGTTACGCGACGGCATCGACTTATATCGGCCTTTCGGCCGGACCGGTTCTAGGCGGCTTGATTAGTTTTCATCTGGGATGGCGGCTAATTTTCTTTTTGACAGCTGGCCTCGCATTGGTGATTTTTGGTTTAGCATGGCGATTTCTGCAACGAGAAACAGCGGCAGCTGCGGGAGAAAAGTTTGATTTGACAGGTTGTCTGCTGTATATGAGCGGTCTGGTGCTGTCCCTTTACGGCTTTGCTTTTTTAATGGACGGGCTATTGCCAGTTGTCTTGTTGCTGGGTGGATTGATACTATTAACAAGCTTTGTCAGGTTGCAACTAAAACGCGAACACCCGTTGCTGGACGTTCGCTTGTTTAGTGACAATCTGACATTTGCTTTTTCCAACCTGGCTGCGATGATCAATTACAGCGCGACTTTTGCGGTCGGCTTTCTCGCCTCGATGCATTTGCAGATGGTCATGGGGCTGGATGCCCGGATTGCCGGCTGGGTGATGCTGTCTCAGCCGCTGTTGATGGCGCTTTTTTCTCCCTTTGCCGGGCGGCTTTCAGACAAAGTTGAGCCGCGTATCGTTGCTTCCGTCGGGATGATGTTGACGACCGTCGGTTTATTTTTATTTGCATACGTTACCGAACAAACCGGATTACCTGTGGTTATGGCTGACTTGGCTCTTATGGGTTTGGGGTTTGCCTTTTTTTCATCGCCGAACAACAATGCCATTATGGGGGCGGTTGCCAAAGAACAATACGGCGTGGCTGCTTCTGCCCTGGCTACGATGCGCATGACCGGTCAGGCAGTGAGCATGTCGATTGTGGCGCTGGTGATGGCTGCTGCGGGAGGCAGGACTGCCATCGGCGCTGCTTCAGCAGGAGTGGTGTTGGGCAGTATTAGGGTTTCTTTGTTGATTTTTACGGTTTTGTCGGCAGTGGGGATCTTTTTCTCCCTCAAACGGGGAAGGGTTCGCTAAAGCTGGTCGCTGCATCATTGCTGAAAAGTTTGCTGTGCAGTTGATAAAGAAATAACAAACTGAAAAAATAGAGAATGCTGCGGTTTTTATCCGCGGCATTTTTTTAACTATTTCTTGTTATAATAATAATTATTTAGATATTAATATATACTTTTTTAACTTAATTACAATCTATATTATTTGTTTTATATAAATATAAAAATTATATGAAGAGATTAATCTTGTTTTGAATGGTTTTGTTGATTAATTTAAATTTTTCCATTGCAATCTAGGCCTACACATCACACCAGCTCTTGTGTAATTGCCCGACATGCAAAAAGCCGGCCTGAATTGTCTGGTGGATTGACAAAACAGGCAAGAAAAGACTACAATCAAATTAAATCCGACTAAAATGATTAGAATTAAAATAGGCATTCAGATGTGAGGATGAAAACATGAGCGGAAACTTATCAGCTTTGATTGAGCAGGCGGAACAAACCCACCGGCTACCGGCGGAAGCAATCCTAACTTTGCTACGCGATCCAATGGCGGCGGAACTCCTGTTTGCGGCAGCGGATCGCGTCAGGCAGCGCTATATCGGTCCGCAGGTAGAACTGCGTGGTCTGATTGAGTTTTCGAATATCTGTAAACAAAACTGTCTGTATTGCGGGCTAAGGCGAGATAATCGCGAGGTGGAGCGGTATCGACTCGATGAGGCAACCATTCTCGGAATCGGTCGCAATGCAGCTGAACTGGGCTATAAGACGCTAGTGCTTCAGTCCGGCGAGGACGATTTTTTCAACTCCGACCGCTTGTCGTTTGTGCTGGCCGAGCTAAAGAAGCTGGGAGTAGCGTTGACCCTGAGTATTGGCGAAAAAAGCCGCGAGGAATATGCCGCGCTGC
>JBGSKE010000331.1:0-6603 GCA_041741355.1 Negativicutes bacterium
GATATCTGGTGTGTTTTGCCGCAGATGCGTGATCAGGCGGGCAAATTCATCCGGCATTGCATAGCCGACCGTGTCTGGCACATTAATGACTGTGGCGCCGGCACGAATGACCGCGCCAAAAATTTCCGTTAAAAAGCCCCAATCGCTGCGGGAGGCATCTTCCGCAGAAAACTCGATATCCGGTGTGAGCGTGCGAGCGTAGCGGACCGCTGCAACGGCTGCTTCCAGGACTTCGGCCCGGCTCATTTTCAGTTTGTACTCAAGGTGAATGTCACTGGTGGCAATAAAAGTATGGATCCGTGGCCGTTCCGCTTTGCGAACTCCTTGCCAGGCCAGGTCGATATCTTTTTGGTTGGCCCGGGCCAATCCGGCGATGGCCGGTCCCTTTACTCTTGCAGCAACTGCTTGGACCGCCGCGAGGTCACCGGGGGAGGCTGCGGGGAATCCGGCTTCGATTACGTCAACTTTCAGACGTGCCAGGGCTAGGCCGATCTCGACCTTCTCTTCGATTCCCAGGCAGATGCCGGGACTTTGTTCGCCATCGCGAAGGGTCGTGTCAAAAAACTGAATGCGCCGGTTTCCCATGCTAGTTTCCTCCTTTTTTATTTGTATTTGCTTTGCAGACAGAACTGGGAATATAAAAAATCCGCCCCTGTGGCCAATACTGACCATAGGGGCGGATTGATCGCGGTACCACCCTACTTTTAACTTTGACCGGTTAACGCCCGGATACGCCGCATCCTTGTCAGATGAAGAGCTCATGGGTGAGTTTTCATTTGCGGAGGGCACACCGGTTCGCAGCGAACACCGGCTCTCTGTAGTGCCTGGTACCGAAACTTTAATCCCAATCATCGCTATGGAGAGATAATTTATCCCCACAATATGCGGGGATTTTGTATACATTATCGCAATGAAATGGTGTTCTGTCAAGCGAAAGTGTATAATTTTGCTTGGGGCATGGATGCGTTTATACAGGAAGGGATGAATAAACGAATAATTCATTTAAAAAATCCAGGTAACTTAACAGGAATTCGCCGTCCGATGGCTAATTATTACAAAAATAGAAGCGAGTGTTCTGAGATTATGGCGGAGTTGCTGACGATCTTGGTCAAGATGGCGATTACAAGGTGGAGGATGTTGTAACGATGCAGTATTGGCGCCGAAGTAGCCGTTGGATTGCCGTTCTGTCTTGTCTTTTACTCTGGGGGCAAGGGCTGCCGGTTGCGGTCGCCGCGCCGCCGACAGTATACGACTTTCGTCTTGTACAGGGGACGGCGGCATTGCCGACGGTCAAGTTGTATGTGGATATCATTGGCGCTGGCGATGTGCCGGCAAAAGGCCTGCAAAAAGAAGATTTTAAAGCGACAGTGGGTAGCGCACAAGCAAAAGTCAGCCGGTTAATCCCGTTCGAAGACGCCAAAGAAGGCGTCGGTTTTGTTCTACTTGTTGATATTTCTAAATCTTTGTCACGTGAGCAATTTTCCCAGATGAAAAACACTTTGGCGGCGTTTGTTGACTCGATGTCGGAGGTGGATCGCGTCGCTTTGATCAGTTTTGGTCAGGGCGTAAAAGTGATTCAGGATTTCACTGCCAACCGTAGCAAAATTAAGGACCAAATTGCCGGCCTGGCGCCAACTGATGAGGAGACCGCTTTTTATGGCGGCATCGACAAAGCTGTCGGTCTGGCCAGGGCTGGCGGCGCTGATGTGCCTGCCCGCCGTGTAGTGATTACGCTGACAGATGGGGTTAACGACCTGGCTGGCGGCGTAGGTAAAGGAGATATCGCGGACCGCTTAAAGGCGGATCCCGTTCCCCTGTATCTGATCGGGTTCGTGCAGGGAAAACCATCCGCAGAAGAAGAGAGCGCCATTGGCGTGATGAAGACTTTTTCCCGTTTGTCCGGCGGTCGGTACTATGATGGTCGCGGCGGTGAATGGCGGGGGATCTATTTTGCCATTTCCCGGGCGATTCGCAGTGCTTTCGTGCTTGAGGCCGAAGTAGCCAACTTCCGATCGGACGGTTCGGTTTTCCCGATATCGATCAGCCTGATGGCTACAAATCGGACCTGGACGGAAAAACTAGATCTGACAATACCGGCTGGTGGAACGCTGACAGCTGTGCAAGCCCCCTCGCCATCATCTGCTTCAGCTACTGATGAACGAAAGAGTAGCTTGTCTGATTCGATGAGTTTGTGGCTGTTGCTTGGAGCCGGGCTGGTTGTGCTACTGGCAGTCGCTTGGTTTTTTCTTCGTCGGCGTCGTTCGCAGCAACTGCCAACAGTGGTAGTTCCTACGCCGGAAAATCAGCCCAGGAACCTCGAACGTGACGGGGCGGTCCCGGCAACATTCCCCGCTGCGTCTGCTCCCGGAGTCCTGGTCCGCCTGACTCGTATCCACGAAGGCCTGCCGCCTAATCAATTTGAATTTGAAATTGTCGACCGGGTAGTTATCGGTAGTGACCCGCTGGTTAGCCACCTGGTATTTGAGCAAGATGAAGGGATTGCGGCTGCACATTGCGAAATTATATTTGAAGAAGGGCGCCTGCTCTTGCGTGACCTTTCGTCGGCAGCAGGGACTTATCTGAATGGAGTGGTCCTGACAGACAAGCAGCGGATGGAAGAGCAGGATGTATTGCGAATCGGTCATACTGAGATGAGAATCACATTCCCTAATTGATATAGATGTCACAGTAACGATTTGGATAAATCAACAAAACCTTATCTGCACGGACCAGCATGGCGAATGAAAGCGAAAATCGACTAAGAATGGGAAGGTGGTAAAAAATGTTGAACCGAAGAATGGGGTTACGGCAACGATCATTGCGAAAAATGCTGGCTCTTGTTTTGGCACTCGTCTTATTATCTGCAACAGGGATCATGCCAGTCGTTTCAGCCGCAACCGATGCGGATATCGAGACGATGAAAAACAGCTCCGTTCGCGTTCTGATAACGCAAGGCGGGCGATTGCTGGGTAAAGGCAGCGGGTTCGTTATTGATGATGGCAAACATATTGTGACCAACTATCATGTGATTGAAGCGGTGGAAAAGCAAGGCGCCCAAGCCTGGGTGGCTCTTGGTCGTGGTCGCGACCTGCTGCGGGCGCTGGAGATTCGCGCTACTTCGCAGGCAAATGATATCGCGGTATTATCTGTAGATCAAAAACTAGCCAAACCTAGTGTTAAACTGGTCCGACGCGAAGACATCAAGGCGGCGGAACAAGTCATCGCCGTCGGTTTTCCAGGAACCAGCGACCGTGTTGATGAAGATTGGCTGAATGCGCCGGCTACACCGACGCCGGGGCAGGTCGTGCAGAAATTGCGCTTGGGCGGCGGCGCTCATATGGTTCAGATAACAGCGGACATCAATCCTGGAAACTCCGGCGGGCCGGTGTATAACAGCCGCGGCCACGTTATTGGAATGTCGACGTTGAAAGGACGTTCTTCTTCGTTGAATTACGCGGTAGACTCCGATGAAATCATGGAAGTGATCAAACGGACCAACGCGGTGGCGGAACGCGCACCAGCAGCCGGCTCGATTTCCGGCACCAAAGAGCAGCCGGTAACACCGCCGCCAGCGTCAGATACAAAGCCGGTGGCGCCACCTCCGCCGCCGGCGCCTGAGCCTTTCTATCAAAATCCGATGATACTTGGCGGAGGCGCAGTGGCGCTGATTCTGCTAGGTATCGTTGGCTTCATGATGTCTAGGAAAAAGACACAACCGCCGATGCCAATGCAGATGCCAATGCAACCCCAGATGCCGCAGCAACAAATACCACAGGGCCCACCGCCGGCAGCGCCGAAACCTACTGTTGCAGCAGCGGTCAAACATTCGACAGTCAGTGGCGTCAGCGGCTTCTTTGCCGGCAAAACGATTGAAATTGCGTCGGGCCGGCCAATGCTGATTGGCAGGGATCCACAACAGGCCCAGTTGGTATTTCCCTCGGAAATGAGCGAAATAAGTCGCGTTCATTGTATCGTTACCTTTGATGCGGCCAGTCAAACTTTTACAGTGGAAGACCGCTCGACCAACGGCACATTCTTTGTCAATGGCCAAAAAATCAACGGACAGGCGCGTTTGCGCTCAGGGGAGC
This sequence comes from Negativicutes bacterium, assembly GCA_041741355.1. GTDB lineage: Bacteria > Bacillota > Negativicutes > UBA1444 > UBA1444 > UBA1444. The sequence continues at coordinate 4,089 of JBGSKE010000331.1, forward strand.
GTTTTTATCTGAGTGATCCAACGCACCTGTTTGAACTGCGTGCCGATTGACGATGACGATCGATACTGCCACTCTGTCGAAAACAGGTGGGCGCAGGAATAATCAGGACTCTTTTGGTTGCGAAGTTAATCAGCGAACAGGCTGCTGGGTGGTTGCGGATGGATTAGGCGGTCATGCGGGGGGCGAAACTGCCTCCCGGATGGCCGTAGATGCCGTCCTGTCAGTGTTTCGGCAAGCGGAGTCCGTATCGCCGGAGATTGTTGATGCTGGGTTTTTTCAGGCGCATCAAGCGATCCAACAAAAAGCAACGGAAGATTTTTCGCTATCGGCGATGCGAACAACACTGACTGTTTTGATCTGCGATGAACAGCAGGCAGTGTGGGGGCATGTGGGCGACTCCCGGTTGTACTGGTTTCGAAATGGGAAGATTTTGTATCAGACAAAAGACCACAGTGTACCGCAAATGCTGGTCGATGCCGGAAAAATAACATCAGCAGAAATTCGCGGGCATGAGGAGCAAAACCGCTTGACGCGTGCGGTTGGTCAAGAAGGCTCTTTACGGGCAACAATTCTGTCTGAGCCAGTTTCATTTCAATCCGGCGATGCAGCTCTTCTTTGCAGCGATGGGATTTGGAACTATATTATAGAGACAGAAATGGAAGACGATTGGGCTGCAGCGAATTCGACCGCCGAATATCTGGACTTGTTGGAACGCAGAGTACTGGCAAGGGCTACTGGCGAACATGACAACTACACCGCGGTCGCGGTTCGGTTCCAAGGAGTAGTCGACCATGACAAAAACTGATTTGAAATTGCAGCTGGTAACTCCCGGCAATGCCCAACATGTTGGCGCTCGCAGCGAACAGCAGGACTCATTCGGATTTTCTGATTTCGATGATTTTAATTTTGTTGCCCATGCCGGAGTATTGGCTATCGTGGCCGATGGCATGGGTGGTATGGCAATGGGCAGAGATTCCAGTGCAACGGCAGTGCAAACCTTTCTGTCCAGTTATGCAGCTAAAGAAACGGATGAGAAGATTGCGGCGGTTATGGACCGCAGCCTGCATGCGGCAAATCGCGCCGTCAATCGTAAGGCGGCAGAGGCTGGCGTGGAGGGCGAGGCTGGAACGACACTAGTTGCGGTAGTCATCCATAATGGATTGCTCTATCGTATCAGCGCCGGCGACAGTCGGATCTATCTTTATCGCGACGGGGAACTGCAGCAGCTGACTACAGATTATAATTACGGGCGAGTGCTCGACCGAATGGTCGAACAGGGCGAAATAAGCCTTGCCGAAGCAACTTCTCATCCATCGCGGGCTGCGTTGACAAGTTATCTTGGCAAAGCCGAAGTCGATGAATACGACCTGCCTTCCGATCCGCCGCTGACGTTAAAACCGGGCGACAAAATATTGCTTGCCAGTGATGGCTTGTTCGGCTTTTTAACGGAAGCCGAAATCGCTAGGCATCTGGCGAAAGAACCGCAACCTGCGGCAGAGGCTTTGGTTCACGCGACGATAGACCAGCAGAAACCTTATCAAGATAATGTCACGGTAGCTATTCTTGGCTATGAATTGCCGCCACCCATTCCTTTAGCCGATACCCAGTTCCGCAAAGAGGAACCGGCCTTGACTGTGGTCGAAAAACCAAGTTCCAAAAAGACTGGCGGCAGTATTCTCAAAGTGACAGTGTTGCTGATTGTTTTGGCAGTGGCTGCTTTCTGGGGCGGACGGCACTTTGCCAACATGGCGGATAAGGTTGATAACGGCAAACCTACAGAGAAGTTGTCTGAGAGACAAGTGGATAAGCCGGAGGCGAAGCCGCCGGAAAAGCCAGCCGAAAAGCCACAGGGTACTAAAGATGCGCCGACCGGCGTCAAACCAAATGACTCCGGGTCCCGCTGACTATACATAAGTAAGTGCTGAATCTCGCGTAGATGTTTACGATGAAAGGGGAATGAAACCATGGCATTGATTCGTTGCCAACAAGGCCATTTCTATGATCCGGCCCGCCATAATGTCTGCCCTTATTGTGGTAGTATGCCGGCTGGAGCAGTCGGAGCAACGGAGGCGCAGCCGCCAATGGGACCGCCGCCGCTGGTCGGTGGCCCATCTCCTGTAGGCGCAACCCGCCCAATGCGTGATAATCCGCCGCCGGTCGTGGGAGCGACGGTGCCGATTCGCCCGGTCGGATCGCCGCTGGTCGGCGCCAAAAAAGGTGCTGAAGAAGGCAGAACCGTTGCGGTGGATATGAAAAAAGTCGGCATTGATCCAGTCGTAGGTTGGCTCGTTTGTGTGAAAGGGCCGTCCCGGGGACGCGATTACCGGATCCGTAGCGGTCGAAACGGAATTGGCCGTTCCGAAGCGATGGATGTGCAGATTACCGGCGATGATACGGTTTCACGGGAAAACCACGCTTTTCTCGTCTATGAGCCGCGCAAACGGACGTTCAGCATCCGGCCCGGTGATGGCCGCGGCCTGGTGTATTTGAATGGCGATGAAGTGATTCAAGCGTC
>JBGSKE010000332.1:0-2923 GCA_041741355.1 Negativicutes bacterium
CAACAGCGAACCGCCGCCGACATATAGGTCGACCGGTTGCCCATCGGGAAACTCCTGGCCGCCGGCTAACCACTGGAGCCGAAACAGCGCGACCGAGTCGAGTGAAAAGCCGAAATCGCGGCCGGACAACCGCTGCGCCGTGTAAATTTCATAAGGGACTTCGTCGCGATAGGTAGAAACCTTGCCGACCTTGCGGCCCAGGCTTTGCACCACCGGCGGGAAAATCAGCCCCGCCGATTTGTAGTTGGCCAGTGTGCTCTGGACGATCGGCGTGCCCAGCTCGGCGCAACGCGCCCGTACTTCATGCGGCGTCATAAAAAACCCTCCTGTTTGTTTAACAAAATCATTTATTAATGATAATATTAAATCAAACGGAGTGAGTTGTCAAATTGCGCGAAGAGAAAAATGCGCGCCGCAGCGAAGCACAAAAAGTTAGCCCTATCCAAAAAAATGCCGGCCCGCTTTTTTTAGCAGACCGGCCCTTTTCTGGCTTTTTGTTTCAATCGATACAATTTTCAAGAAGTATTAAATTCGGAACTTGGCTACTGCCATCTGCAAGTCTTCGGCCAGTTTTGCCAACGCCTGACTCGATGCGGCAATTTCCTGCATCGAGGCCGACTGCTCCTCGGTTGCCGCTGACACGTTCTGGGACTCGGCGGCGGCATCGCGGCTGAGATTTTCCACTTCCTTGATCGAACCGACAATACGCTGGCTGCCGACAGCCGCTTCGTGCACCGCATTGGCAATGATCGTGACCTGACCGGTGACTTGCTCGATTTGATTATTGATCACAGCAAAGTTGTTACCGGCTGCGTTAACCAGATCGACGCCTTGGGAAATATCGCGGATCGCGCTATCGATTGCGCCGACTACGTTGTTGATGCTACCGTGGTTTTTGCCGACGAGGTCTTTGATCTGGCGAGCGGCTTGCTCTGATTGTTCAGCCAGTTTTCGCACTTCCTCGGCCACTACGGCAAACCCGCGTCCCTGCTCGCCTGCCCGCGCCGCTTCGATCGCGGCGTTTAGCGCCAACAGGTTGGTCTGTCCGGCGATTGTTGAGATCAGGCCAACGATTTCGCCAATTTGCGCCGAACTAGTTTTGAGCTCTTCGGCGGCAACTTGCGCTTGTTTCGAACCGATGTTCACCGCACCCATCTGAGTAACTGCCGTATCAATGGAATTTTTTCCCTCTAGGGCTGCCTTGGCGGTTTGCGAGGAAAGCGTCGCCATTTCACCGGCAGTAGCAGCGACTTCTTCCATCGTCGCCGAAATCTCTTCCACGATTGCCGAGGTCTCGTTAACTGCGCTAACCTGTTTCTCGCTGCCAAGCGCCACTTGCTGGATCGACTGGGCCACATTGGTGGCGGCTTCCGCCGACTGCTGCGCGCTGGCGGTCAATTGCTCGGACGAGGCAGCCAGTTGTTCAACACTCTTCGAAACATGACCGATCAACTGACGCATATTGCGTAACATCCGGTCAAAGGATCGCCCCATGTCGCCAAATTCGTCGCGACGGCGCAAATAGGCTGCCTCAATATCTTTATCAAAATTCCCCTCAGCCATGTCATCCAGCCGGGCACACACCATCGTCAGAGGCCTAGTGATCATCCGCGTGAGATAAAGACTTACGATGATGACAAGCAGAACAGCCACTCCAACCAAAATCGCCGCGACTGTCCTGGCGCCGCTAATCGTTGCGCCTGATGCCGTCATCTGCTCGCCAATGACCTTGCGGTTGTCGGTCACCTGCGCCGAAGTAGTTTGATTAATGGCTTCCGTTATTTTCACTAAGCCAGTGCCAATAGAAATAAATTGTTCCTCCAACGCTTTCAACGTTGCCGCGTTAGCCGAGCTGGAATTTTTCTCCCGGTGATACTGTTGCACGACAGGGAATAGTTTATTTTGAATGATCTCTTTATATTGCCGGATATCAACGACCAGTTTTTCAACTTGCGCTTTTTTTTCCGGTCGAGCCAATGCAACCAATCCAGTTGCATGCTTTAATGCCTCATCATATTTTTCAACTGACTGTTTAGCAAACTCCTCCTTGCCGTATAGCATGTAGCCGCGTGTTGCAAGTACGCCATCAGAATAAGCCATATCCACTGCATTGACTAGTTCAACCCGTTGACTGACGCGCTGAATCGCCTCCATTTGCGTTTCCACTTTGCCCATCGAGTAATAGGAAGCCCCCCCCATTGTCAGGACTACCATAACGACAAGAAAGAACCCCAGCGCGATCTTTGCACTAACTTTCATATTTCTACCCCATTTCTCTCAATATGTTTATTCAAGTTTCAGCTCGCCGCCTTGTCAACCAACAATCTTTCGATCTGTTCCAGCGGCATCGGTCGATAATAGTAGTATCCCTGAATTTCGTCGCATCCTTTCTGTATTAGATATTCCAATTCACTCAACGTTTCCACCCCTTCCGCGATGACTCTCAAGTTAAGATTGTTTGCCAGATCAAGAATAGAGCTGACAATTGCTTCATCTTTCTTGTTTTTGCCAATTCCGGATATAAACGGACGAGCAATTTTCAAACGATCCACCGAAACATTTTTAATAGTCATAAACGAAGAGTAGTCGGTGCCAAAGTCATCCACCGCAATCGCAATACCCGTTTGTTTGATCCGTTCCACAACCGCGAACAACTCTTGATTATTGGCAAAAGTCATGCTTTCCGTGATTTCAAACTCGATCCGCTGCGGATCGACCCCGGTCGTCGCCAGGCAGTCTCTGACTTGCTCTTCAAAGTTCGGCTCCCGCAATTGCCGCGCTGACAAATTGATCGCCATCGTCAAATTGCTTAAGCCGCTAAGTTCCCATTGTTTTAACTGTGCACAGGCTTGCTGCATGACCCAGTTTCCGATAGGAACGATGAGTCCGGTTTTTTCGGCGATCGGGATGAATTGATCGGGTC
>JBGSKE010000333.1:0-7336 GCA_041741355.1 Negativicutes bacterium
CGTTGTACGGCGGCATTCAGGGGATCATGGTTGCTTCGGGCCTGGCGGCGATTATCGCCAAATGGTTCATTTCCTTTTCAACCGCCTATACCTTCCCGCTGTTTACCTTTATCGCCGGCGGCGTAATCAACTTCTTCGTACCGTCCGGCGGTGGACAATGGGTTGTACAAGGCCCAATCAACATCCCGGCTGGTCTGGCACTCGGCGTAGACCCGGCCAAAGTGGCGATGTCAATCGCTTATGGCGACCAATGGACCAATATGATTCAGCCGTTCTGGGCGTTGCCGCTACTGGGCATTGCCAAGTTGGGCGTGCGCGATATCATGGGCTATTGCTGTATGACATTGATTTGGGTTGGAATTATTACAGCGGCGGGACTGCTGCTGCTGTAACAGCTAAAAAAACAGAACGAAGCGCTCATAAACAAAAAGGTGTATAATAATTTTATTGTGGTTTTATCCCTGCGGGCCGTCCGGCCCGCAGGGAAGTGGAGGTGGAGTAAATGGCAAAAATCATTTCGGCTGCAGAGGCTGCGGCCAAGGTTCAGGACGGCATGACCGTCATGGTGGGTGGTTTTCTCGGCTGCGGCACGCCGCAAACCTTGGTTGACCAAGTGCTCGCGCAGGGGACCAAGGATCTGACCCTCGTTTGCAACGACACGGCGTTTCCCGATTCGGGCGTCGGCAAACTGGTGGTAAGCCGCCAGTTCAAAAAAGTCATCGTTTCCCATATCGGCACCAATCCGGAGACCGGCCGGCAGATGAACGCAGGCGAACTGGATGTGGCGCTGGTGCCGCAGGGCACTCTGGCAGAACAGATTCGTTCGGCCGGCTTCGGTCTGGGCGGCATCCTGACTCCGACTGGCGTCGGTACGCCGGTAGAGGCGGGCAAACAAAAGTTGACGATTGACGGCAAGGACTATTTGCTGGAATTGCCGATTAAGGCGGATGTCGCCCTGATCAAAGCTTATAAAGCAGATAAGGCAGGCAACCTGGTTTTCCGCAAAGCGGCCCGCAACTTTAACCCGCTGATGGCGACCGCGGCCCAGGTCGTGATCGTCGAAGCGCAAAACATCGTGGAAATCGGTGAAATCGATCCCGACGAAGTCATGACGCCGGGTATTTTCGTCAATTATCTGGTTCAGGGTTGAGGAGGGATAGCACATGGATGCAAAAGAACTAATCGCCAAAAGGGTCGGACAGGAGTTTAGCGACGGGGATCTGGTCAATCTGGGCATCGGCATTCCCACGATGGTTGCCGATCATCTGCCGGAGGGGGTCAGCGTGATCCTGCATTCGGAAAACGGCTTTGTCGGATTGGGCCCGGCGGCTAACGGCAATGCCGATCCCGACTTGGTCAACGCCGGCGGCAAACCGGTGTCGATCAACCTCGGCGGCGCTTTCTTCGACAGCGCCACGTCCTTCGGCATCATTCGCGGCGGCCATCTGGCGGCGACCGTTCTCGGCGCGTTGCAGGTGGACCAGGAAGGCAACCTGGCCAACTGGATGGTACCGGGGAAAATGGTGCCCGGCATGGGCGGCGCGATGGACCTGGTGGCCGGCGCCAAGCGGGTCATCATCGCCATGGAGCACACCGCCAAAGGGGCGCCCAAGATTCTCAAAAAATGTAACTTGCCGTTGACGGCGGTCAAAGAAGTCGATATGATCGTCACCGAGCTGTGTGTCATGACCTGCGACGCCGCGGGACTGACCCTGACCGAACTAGCCCCCGGCGTTACCGTGGAGCAGGTGCAGGCGGCGACGGAAGCGGATTTCAAAGTTTCGCCGAATCTCAAAACAATGCCTGTTTAATCAAACAAGGCCAAGACCCGACGGTTGCTGATAAATTCAGCAGCAGTCGGGTTTTTGTTTTTATTGTTAGGCTTGGAAAAACTAATTATGGTATGATTTTGCTATAGCAAACGGAGAACGGGAGGACGGGCAAATGAAAGCAGGCATCATCGGCACGGGTCGGATGGGAAAAATTTTGGCGCAGCGGCTGGCGACGCAGCATGAAGTGTTTATTTACGATGCGGACCCGGCGGCGGCCGAAGCAACGGCGCAGGCCCTGGGGCTGCGGGCGGCGGCGAGTCTGACCGGGGAAGCGGCGGACGCGCTGGTGCTGGCTGTGCCGGATGCGGCGGTCAAGCCCTGTATCGAGATGCTGTTGGCGCAACAAACAACGGCAATAGTGTTCAGTGTGGCCACGAATATTTCCCGGGAAATATTGGCCGAAATGGCAGGCGCTTCGCTGCGCTGCCTCAATGTGAAGATCATCGGCCACGCCGGAGAGATGGGGCGCGGCGGCCAGCCGGTGATTGTCGCCGACAACAGTGCTCCGCACCTGGCCGAGCTGGCCTGCCAATTGTTTGCGCCGGCGGGGACGGTGCTGGTGGCGGAGGCTGATCTGGTCAAAACAATAAATAGTGTGGCAACTGAAGAAGCATTGAAAGCGGCGGTGGCAATTGAGCAGGCGCTGTGCGCGGCGGGGATCGACGACCCGGCAATGATCGCGGGGGCGTTGTCGGTGGTCGCGCCGGGCGTGATCAAAGCCTATGCCGAGGACGACTTGGGGCCGTTTGCCCGAGGCATCGTCAGTGCGCTGCGTGACAAAACAAAATAGACAGAGCGATAGTATTGACAATTGCGTGAATATACGCTAAAGTAACTGACAGAGATCGGTATACCGGAATCCCGAACCACGATATTAAATGATAAGGTGGGTTCTCTGTTTGGATATTCGGCCGATAGAGCGCGACGGAAAAATTGAAACCGATGCATTGTATCTGCAAATTGTCGAGCGCATCCGTCAATGGATTCTCACCGGAGAGTTGAAAGACGGCGATTTGTTGCCATCGGAGCGCAATTTGGCGCAGATGTTTGATGTAAGCCGAGTTCCGATTCGCGAAGCATTGAAAGTGTTGGAGTTTTTGGGCGCGGTAAAACATATCCGAGGCAAAGGCGTCTATGTAAAAAGAATTGGCATTAGCCATGTGCTGAATAATATTGATTTTTTGATGACGGACCCCTCGCATTTGCTGGCGGATTTATACGAAGCGCGGCAAGGCCTGGAGTGCCAGGCGGTGTTATTGGCAGCCGAAAGGCGAACCGAAGCAGAACTGCTGGCCATGGAAAGCGAAGTAATGGACATGGAAAAAGTCATGCGGCTGGGCGGCGATGTCGGCGAAGCGTCTGTCAAGTTTCATACTGCTTTTATCGTAGCTTCTCACAATGCCATGCTGCTGCGCATCAATGAAATGTTGATGGAGCTGTTGCGCTTTTCGCGGAGCCGTTCGCTGCAAAAACCAGAGCGGTATGAGGATGTGCTGCGGGATCATCGCTTAATCTTGGAGAAGATTCGCCAACAAGATGGCATTGGCGCTGCCGATGCACTGCGCAAACATTTGGAAAACGCCAAACATGTCGTATTGGCAGCGGAGCCGCACAATGAAAATTAATTATTGCAGCGGGAAGGGGCCGGATAAAAAAAACGATTTTGTATTGCTAACCAGAGTCGGACTTGGTATAGTTTATACAGATCATTATTGGCAATGAGGCCTTCGCATTTTTGCGGGGCTTTTTGTGTTTCTCTGACGTTGGGAGGGGGTAGTGGTTTGAAACAGCGCTGCTAGGAAAGAAAAAATTCAAGGCCGTATCGTACAAGTGGTATACCGGAATCCCGGCATAATGATGCAACGAGATTGACCAGAGTCGACAGATGAACAAAAACTATTTGGAGGGATTTAGAGTGGGCATACTCATCACTGCCATAGTTATTGCGTGGGTTATCTACATGATTGTCAAAAAACATTTTCCGCAGGCAATTCTTCTGATCGCAGGTATTGTACTTCTTTTTGCGACATATTTTTTGGGAACGAATACAATATTGGCGGCCAAACAATCTTCCGGGTCAGCGGTGCTCGACATCTTTTACACGATTCAAAAACTGCTTAGCTCGCGGGTTGCCGGTCTGGGTTTGACGATTATGTCGATCGCCGGTTTTGCCAAATATATGGAATACATCGGCGCCAGCAAATCGTTGTTTGCCGTAGTCGCTGCCCCACTCCGGTTTATTAAATCTCCCTATTTACTACTGGTGTTTGGCTTTTTTGTCAGTCAGTTTCTTGTTTTGTTTATTCCCAGCCACGCTGGGCTGGGCTTGCTGCTGATGGTTACCATGTATCCCATCCTGATTCGGTCAGGCGTTAGCAAAATGTCTGCGCTCGGCGTAATCGGCTGCGCCCAGTACATGGACGTAGGGCCGGGGTCCGGCAATGCCATTCTGGCTGCGAATCTATGCAAAATGGATCCGGCTGTGTATTTCGTCCAATATCAGCTGCCGATATTTGCTACGACCACATTGATTTTGGGTGTAGTCCACTTTTTCGTGCAAAAGTGGTGGGACAAAAAAGAAGGCTTTACCGGCAACGAAGAGGCGATAGACCTGGCGAAAGAAGATGCTACGCGTCCACCGCTGATTTATGCGGTGCTGCCGATCATTCCCATGCTGTTTATCCTTGGGTTCAGCCCAATATTTAAGAGCCCGATAAAAATGGAAGTGGTCACGGCCATGTTCCTTAGTACTTTTATCAGCATGGCGTTTGAATATGTTCGAACCAAAGATGTGCGCTCCACCTTGCAGAGCCTGAAGCACTTGTTTGACGGGATGGGGACCAGTTTTGCGACGGTAGTCACGTTGATCGTGGCCGGTGAAGTGTTTGCCACCGGTTTGATGAAAATCGGCGCCGTGGATGCGATGACTAGCGGGGCCCAAAGCCTCGGACTGGGGAGCAATGCATTGATTATCCTGTTTTGTCTGGTCATCGCCGGCTGCGCCTTCCTGATGGGATCAGGCAACGCGGCGTTCTTTTCCTTTGCCGCACTGGCCCCCAAAATTGCGGCTACGATGAAAATTGACGTCATTACCCTGCTGTTGCCAATGCAGATCATGACCAGCTTTGGTCGTGTTGTGTCGCCGATTACGGCGGCGATTGTGGCAATAGCCGGCGTCGCCGGCGTATCGCCGGTCCAGGTTGTAAAAAGAACGGCGATTCCGATGGTCGTAGCTGCATTGATTAACATCGCGTTCATTTTCATCAATTCATAACAGGTGGGTAGAAAAAATATAGTAATAGGATTAAGGGGATGTAGTAGTATGAAATGCGCCAAATGTACAAGCCACAAGTGTTATCTGGAAGGGCAAAACTGCACGAAAATCAGTTTGGAGGAAGTGAAACAAGCCTATACGGGCGGCAGCCTGGAGATTATGCAAGCGGCTGCCTGCACCGAAGGCCGCCATTATAACAACCTGACCCGCCTGGAGGAAACCGCTGAGTTTTGCAAACTGATGGGCTACAAAAAAATCGGCCTGGCGTTTTGCATCGGCTTAAACCAAGAAGCTAAATTAATTGAAGAATACTTTGCCAAATTTTTTGAAGTATATTCGGTTTGCTGCAAGGTGTGCGGCGTTGATAAGGCGAATCTTGAACTGGAACAAATCAAGGCCGGCGTGCGCGAAACGATGTGCAATCCGCTGATGCAGGCGCAAATACTCAAAGATAAAGAGGTGGAGTTTTGCGTGACGATTGGTCTATGTGTGGGGCATGATGCTTTATTTACCAACGCTTGCACGGCGCCGACCACTTGCCTGGTCGCCAAAGACCGCGTGTTGGCGCATAACCCGCTTGGCGCTATTTACTCGCGTTACTGGCGGCGGAAATTGGGGATTAACCCCGCGGGTCAGGTGTAACAAGACCCGGAATAAGATAAGCGTTAACCAGGCAAAAGTGAAGGAGGCATGAATGATGATGAAGCACGATTTTGACGAGTTGATTGACCGCAAAGGGACCGATTGTAAAAAATGGGACACCTATGCCGACGATGTAATCCCGATGTGGATCGCCGACACGGACTTCAAATGCCCGCAGCCGGTGGTTGAGGCCATGGTCAAGCGAGCGCAGCACGGCATTTTCGGCTATCCGGTAAATGTGAAAACCTTTGAGCAGTCGATCGCCAACTGGCAGAAAAAACGCTTTGGCTGGGATATTGATCTGGACTGGATCGAATACACGCCGGCGGTCATTCCGGCGATCGTTTACGCCATGCGCGCCTTTACCGAACCGGGCGACAATATTGTCATCCAGATGCCGGCGTATCACCCGTTTCATGAAATCATCCCCAACAACGGCCGCCATATCCTGGGCAACAATTTGATTTACAAAGCAGACGGCAGCTATGAAATCGACTTTGCCAATCTGGAAGAATTGCTCAGCAAAAAGCGCACCACGATGTTTCTGCTGTGCAGCCCGCATAACCCGGTCGGCAAATGTTTCACCCGGGAAGAATTGACCCGCATGTCCGAACTCTGTCTGAAACATAATGTGTTTGTCGTATCGGATGAAATTCATTCGGATATTGTTTATGACGGCAGCACGCACATTCCGTTTGGCAGCCTGTCGCCAGCGGCAGCCGACAACTGCGTGGTTTGCGTCAATCCCAGCAAAACGTTTAACATCGCCGGAGTACGGACCGGGGCCGCCGTGATTCCCAGCCGGCGCAACCATGATCTGTTCTACAAACCGCTCGAAGACCTCAAAGCCTATGGCAGAACTATCTTCGGCACGCTACCGATCGAAGTGGCCTATAACGAATGCGAGTACTATGCGGATCAGGAACTGGAGTATCTGGCCGGCAACTTGGCCTATCTGCAGAAGTTCGTGGCCGAGAAAATCCCCCAGATCAAACCGGCCAAGACGCAAGCCACCTATCTGATCTGGCTCGACTGCAAAGCGCTGAACATGGCGCCGAAAGCGCTGTCGCAATTCTTCTTGGAAAAAGCAAAGGTGGCGATGAATGAAGGATCGACGTTTGGGCCGGGCGGCGCCGGGTTTATGCGGATGAACATTGCCTGTCCGCGTTCCCGCTTGGTCGAAGCGCTCAACCGCATCGAAGTTGCTATAAAAAAATTATAGAAAAGAGGCATTTGTATATGAAGCAAGTCATCAATTCAGATCAAGCCCCCGGTGCTATCGGCCCCTATTCCCAGGGGATTAAAGCCAACGGTTTTCTATTCGTGTCAGGGCAACTGCCGGTCGTCCCGGCAAGCGGACAATTTGCCGAAGGCGGAGTTTCGGCGCAGACCCGTCAGTCGCTGGAGAATGTCAAAGCGATCCTGACGGCGGCGAAGTGCACCCTGGATGATGTTGTGAAAACAACAGTATTTATCAAGGATATGAACGATTTCGCCACTGTAAACGCTGTTTATGCTGAATATTTTTCGCGGGAATGCCCGGCGCGCGCCTGCATCGAAGTGGCTCGCCTGCCGAAAGATGCCTTGG
>JBGSKE010000334.1:0-1857 GCA_041741355.1 Negativicutes bacterium
CTGGTCATGATGTCGATTTCGGTCGGCGTTTTTGCTGTCGGCATGGTGTATAGTTCTTACTTGATGTTTGAGCGGGACCTGGCCAAAAGTTGGGGCAGCTCGTCGCCGGCGGACGCCGGTTTGTATGCCGACCCGTTTGACGAAGAACTGGTGCAGAGCGTTCGCAGCCTGCGTGGCGTCAAAGAAGCGGAAGGCCGCCGCAACGTCAGTCTGCGCGTGCTCGCCGCCGATGGTCGTTGGAAGCAAATGTCGCTGATCGCCATTCCTGACTATGTCAAGCAGCGAGTGAACATCGTACGGTCGCAGTCGGGCGCCTGGCCACCCGGCGACGGCGATGTTTTGCTGGAGCGTTCGTCGTTGGCTGAACTGGGAAGCGGGCAAGGCGACCGGATTACGGTGGAAACTACAGCAGGCAAAAAGCGGAGCCTGAAAGTGACCGGGATCGTTTATGACCCGACGCAGTTGCCAAGCTTGTTTAGCGGCAATTACTACGGCTATATCAATATGGACACTTTGGCAAAACTGGACGAAGTGCGTCAACTGGATCAAGTGAATTTTGTTGTTCAGCCGTGGGTTTTAAAAGGAAAAGACAAGGCGCCGATCGAGGCTCTGGGCCGGCGGGCCTGGAACAAACTGGAGCAGGGCGGCACGACGGTGTTTTGGCTGCAATCCTACATACCGGGCGAGCATATGATGCAGAATGGGATTAACGCGATGCTGCTATTGTTGGCTGTCCTGGGAGTTTTGTCGCTGTTGCTCGGCAGTTTGCTATTAGTCAATACGATTTCATCGATTCTCACTCAGCAGATCCGGCAAGTCGGCATCATGAAAACAATTGGCGCCAGTCGCAATCAGATATTGCACATGTATCTGGTTTTGGTGAGTGTATATGGGGTTTTGGCTTTGTTTGTGGCAGCGCCGCTCGGGGCCTTGGCGGCCAGCGGGGTGACCTCGTTTATGGCTCAAATGTTTAACTTTGATTCGGGGGGGCTGGAGTTCTCGCCCAAAGTGATGTTGCTGGAAGCGCTTGTGGCGATTTTGGTTCCTTTGGCTGCCGCTTTTTGGCCGATTTGGAAGGGAACCGCCGTGACTGTGCGTGAAGCAGTCAGTGATGTTGGAATTCAGTCTGTTGCCGCTCGGGGCGGAGTGGATCGGATGATCGACGCCATTCTTGGCCGGATGAAAAAAGTCCCTCGCCCGGTAACGCTGTCGCTGCGCAACACGTTCCGGCGAAAAGGCAGGCTAGCATTGACGTTGCTGACGCTAACGATCGCGGGCACGGTGTTCATGGCGGTTTTTTCCGTGCGATCCTCGCTATATTCGACGCTCGACGAAGCGATGGACTATTTTCATTATGATATCGGCATCGGCTTTACGCAGAACTATCGGGAGACGCGGATTGAGCAGGAAGTTTTGCGGGTACCGGGAGTGAAGGCGGCTGAGACCTGGGGCTTCACTTCGGGCCGAGTGTTGAAAGACTCCAGCAAGGCCGCGGAGGACGAAGCAAGCAAGAACGTGTTTTTGATGGCGCCGCCTGTTGGCACGACAATGATTAAACCCAGATTGATCAGCGGACGGTGGTTGTTGCCGGAAGACGAGAATGCGTTGGTTGTAAACACGGACGTGGTGAAAGACCGGCCGGAACTGAAAGTGGGTGGGCCGGCGACGATCAAGGTCGGCAATCGCCGATTGCAGTTTACGGTTGTCGGGATTGTGCAAAGCACGCTGACCGGACCGTTTGCCTATGCGCCTTACCCTTGGTTGAGCACTGCCGTTTCGCAGACGGGTCGGGCGAGGTCGGTCCAGATTGTCGCCGAGTCCAATGATCCGGCAGCGCAGAGCGCGTTGGGCCGAGCT
>JBGSKE010000335.1:0-8681 GCA_041741355.1 Negativicutes bacterium
AAGCCGGCGGCCATATCGGCTCACTGACGACGATGGCTCTGTTGACCAATGTGATTCCGGAAGTAGCGCTGCCGGTAGTTGTCGCAGGCGGTATTGTCGACGGACGGGGAATGGCTGCGGCTTTGCTTATGGGCGCAGATGCAGTGCAAATGGGTTCACGGTTTTTGCTGACTGATGAATGCGGAATGCATCCCAACGCGAAGGCGCAGATTATCGCGGCTGCCGATACGGACTCCATCGCGACCGGCGTGTCACGCGGCCATGCGGTACGAGGTTTGAAAAACAAGTTCACCGACAAATTCCTCGCGCTGGAAGTTCAGGGCGCGCCGCAGGCCGAACTGGACACACTGGCGACCGGGACCAACCGGCTGGCGGCAGTAGATGGCGATGTCGAAAACGGCCTGGTCCAGGTAGGACAAAGCCTGGCGCCGCTAAAAGAGATCAAGCCGGTTCGAGCAGTGATTGAGGCCATCATGGCCGAAACTAGGGAGAAACTGTCGAATGCCGCAAAAATACTGGCCTAACTGTTGACTGGCTGACATAATGAGTGTGGAACCGTGCCTTGCAGGTGCGGTTCTTTTTCTTATCTGACGGCGGACCTGCATTGTTACGGTAAAGAAAATATTTCAATGGCTGTATATTTGGCAGGAATTTTACTTATGCAAGTAAAATAAATAACAAAATAGAAATGAACGCAATATTTCATTGCAGTAAGGGAGCTGGATCGGTGCGCAAGATTGTTTTTTTGATGCTGCTGCTGGCGGGAGTGTTTTTGGCAAGTCAAACTATATCACTGGAACGGGTGCTGGCGAATGAACAGGTGAGCTCGGCCGTGGAGTGGGTGAACACTATCGGTCGACAGCCGGAGGACCCGGCCTACCTGACCTTGAACTATCGCCTACGGCGACTGTATTTTTCGCTAACAGCCGCCAGCAAGCAAAACCCGGTGGTTTTCTTCGGCGACAGCATTACGTTTGGCGCCGACTGGCAACGCCTGTTCCCTGAAGCGCCAGTAGTAAACCGTGGAATCAGCGGGGATACGACCCTTGGCCTGTTGAACCGCCAGGATGAAATCATTGCACTGCGACCGCGCCAGATCTTTTTGATGATTGGCACTAACGACCTTTGCTTTTATCGACCGCAGGACAAGGTGCTGGTCAATTACGACCGGATTTTGCAACGGTTCCACACAGAGCTACCGGATACGCCGGTATATGTTCAGAGCATCCTGCCGTTCAATGACCAGTTGTTTCCGGCCAACGGATTGCGCAAGAATCGAAATATCCGCGAATTGAACCAAGGGATCAAATTGCTGGCGCAAAAACATGGCTATGCCTATTTGGATCTGACGGGATCTTTTACCGGGACAGATGGCCGGTTGTTGCCCCAGTACACCTATGACGGACTGCACCTGAATGATGACGCATACCTGGTCTGGCAAAAACAGATTGATAATTTGGTAGCGAAAGACACGGCGAGGCGTTGATTTCAGCGCCTGATGATCGAGCCCGAGGCCCTGCAGTTCACTGCGGGGCTTTTCGCTTGCAGTCCGGCGTTGGCAGGATTATTGGCAGTCAGGCAGAATAACTATAAATAACTAATCGCATCTATCTTAGACAAGCAAACTTTTGACAGAAAAAATCTTATGGCGAGGTTTTTTGGTGTAGCGCCACTGACTATCAGCGTAAATTCTTGTCCGTGAAGGAGGCCCGTGTTTATGCAGACAAACTTACTCGAACTACAAAAAACGCTGCAAAATTTTGGTGTGCTAATTAGCTTTTCCGGCCGTTTTTCACAAGAAATCATCGAAGAACTCGGCGATGCAGTGAAAAAGTATCTGGAAACTGAATCGATTTCCCAGACCGAGACTTATAATGTGTTTTCGATATTCATCGAGCAGACGCAGAATATCAAGAACTATTGCGGAAGGAAAGCGGCCAGTCCCAATTTGGATCGTATTGCCAATTCTGGAATTGTTACGATTGGTAAGTCGACGCACGGACATTATGTTTCTGCCGGGAATTTGATCGAAGTTGCTGATACGCAAAAATTTACCGCACAGCTTGACATCGTTGCGGCGATGGATAAAATGGCACTAAAGCAGTACTATAAACAGCAATTGAAGGCGGATATTCCGCCCGGCAGTAACGGCGCCGGGCTGGGGCTGATTGATATGGCCCGCAAAGCCAGTCGGCCATTGGAGTATTCAATCCAGAAAATTGATCAGGCAGTTTGTTTTTTCACCTTGAAAGCATACGTCTAGGAGGAACAATGGAAGCATTAGTGATCGAACAGACAAAATCGACCCCGGCGATTTATTTTGATCCGGTTGTCAATTTACTCAGTATTAAGGGGCAATCCTATCCGGAAAATTCATTCAAATTCTATGAACCGGTGTTTGCCTGGCTGGATGAGTATCTGGGCCAAGTCGAGCAGCAGGTCACGGCGCGGATCAACTTTCACATGCCATATATCAACACCAGTAGCTCCAAGTGCCTGATGATGTTGTTGGAAAAATTGGAAAACGCCCATCAGAATGGCAAGCAGGTCAGCGTTCTCTGGTACTATGATCCGGAGAATGAGACAGCGCTGGAATGCGCCGAGGATTTTAAAGAAGACCTGACGTTGCCGTTTGACTTGAAACCAATGGAAGAAGCGAAGCAATGAACGCACGAGGGCTGATGTACGATAAGGGGACCATGAAAGTGATCGTGCTGGCCTGTGTGGTTATTGTGTTTTCTGTCGTTCTTACCGGGGTGAGCAGCTATTTAATTACCCAACGTGAAGTGGTGGAAAAACTCAAAACCCGCGATATGGTCTATATTATTTCCTCGATTGCAGCCCAGATCGATGGTCGACTGGAGCGGGCCAAAGAGGCTGCTTTGATGCTGGCGGAAGACCCTGCCGTAATGGAGTGGGTCGCTACTGGCGAGACTGATGAGCGGTTGGCTCGCTATGCCAAAGATAAGATCAGTAAAATTGCCGCCAATCACGACTACTCCAATGCCTTTGTCGTCAGCGCTGTGACCGGTCATTACTGGGCCGAAGGCGGTAGAATGATGGATGTCATGTCCGCAGCGGACCCAGACGACAGCTGGTTTTTTGCAGCGTTAAAATCTGGTTGGCCAGTCGAATTGAACATTGACACGAACCCGGAACGGGGCGGCACGTTTGTGTTTGTCAACGCTCTGATGCGGGAGCGCAGCAAACCGTTGGCTGTTGTTGGTGTGGGGGTTAACCTGAAAGAAGTTGCCCAGGAGTTTCAAAGCTATAAGATCGGCGCACGCAGCCAGCTTTGGTTGGCGGATGGGCAGGGAAAAATCCACTTGGCGGAAGATGTGGAACAAATCGGTTTGTACCTGAATGATTTTGTACCGCCGCCCTGTCGGAGCGGATCACAGCAGAGTCGGGCAACGTTGGAGTCAAGCCGACGGTGGTCGAGTATGTCGATCGTCGCGGCGAAATCATCGACCTGGTTTATCTGCCGATGAAGTCGACCGACTGGAAACTGGTTTTTCAACTACCGCGCGATGAAAGCATTGCAATATTGAACAACATTCGGCTGCATACGCTACTTGCCGGCGTTATTTCGCTAATCGTCATCGTGTTCATCTTTTACTTCGTTTCGGCTCGAATTGCCAATCCCCTGAAACGGGCAATTTTCCTGGGACAGGAACTGGAAAAACAAGTTGCGGCGCGTACGCTGGAACTGGAACAGAAAAACCAAAAGATCATGGACAGCATCGATTATGCGCAGCGGCTGCAGGAGTCGATTTTGCCGTCGCAAACGGAACTGGCGGCGATAGTTGCCGAACATTTTGTCATTTGGCAGCCGAGAGATCTGGTTGGCGGCGATTTTTACTGGGCCAGACGCATCGATGAACAGCGCAGCCTGATCGCTGTGGTCGATTGCACTGGACATGGTGTGCCGGGCGCTTTCATGACAATGGCGGTGAATTCTATTCTTGACAATATTACTACGATGGTGAGCGATGATCCGGCTAAGATTTTGGCCGAATTGAACCGTAGAGTAAAGGAAACATTGCATCGCAGCGACCCCAGCGGTTTGGCCGACGATGGACTGGATATCGGTCTTTGTTATCTGGAGCGCAACCAGCGGATATTGTTCGCCGGGGCTAAACTATCTTTGTATGTTAACCGGGCAGGAAAAATCCAGCTGATTCGCGGCAACAACAAGAGTTTGGGCTATCGCCGGTCCAGCTTGGATTTGAGCTTTAGCAACAGCGAGTGGCAAGTGGAAGCAGGTGACACTTTTTACCTGACCAGTGATGGGTTCATCGACCAGAACGGCGGCGACCGCGATTATCCGTTCGGACGCAAACGTTTAATCAATACACTGGTTGGCTTGCAAGGATTGCCGCTGACGCAGCAATGTGATGGTCTGGCGCAAGCGCTGCTGAAATATCGGGGCGAGGAACCGCAACGCGATGATGTAACCGTGCTTGGGTTTGCTTTTTCAACTGGAGGGGTGCTCAATGATCAAGAATACGTGTGATGAACAGTTGTTCCACGAAGAGCAGCAGGCTCTGCTTGCCGCCCAGAATCTTGCGGCAGAGGATCGGATGCAGACAAATGAGTTGTTGCCTGCATTCCGCCAACTTGCTGAACAATATGACAAATTGCTGCGCTTGACCCGTAAGGTTTTTCGAATTAGCGACAATCAGGGTAAAGTTCTGCATCAACAGCAGGCAGAGATGCAAATGTTGCTTGATAATGCCAATCAAGGATTTCTCACCTTTGGTTCGGATCTGAAAGTGGGGCGTCAGTTCAGTGCGGAATGCAGCAGAATCTTTCGTCGCAATATCGCCGGTGTTTCGATTTTGGAGTTGCTGACGCCGTCTGGCCAGGAACTCGCGGAAATTTGGCGGCGCACTTTCACGGAAGTATTTGCGTTGTCGGGCGATAATGCCGTGACGGCGTTGAAAAATATCCCGCCGGTTGTAAAAATTGCTGAACGGGATATTCGTATCGAATGCAAGTTTATTTTCCTTTCTACAGATACTGGCGAGCGCCCATTACTGATGATGATTCTCACAGATATCACTGAGAAACTGAAAGCCGAACAGGAAATCCATTATCTCAGTTATCACGATAAACTAACCAGTCTGTTCAACCGGGCCTATGTGGAAAAAACGATGCAGGAACTGGGGCAAGATGCAGCTTCACCACTCAGCGTCATCATGATCGATTTGAACGGTCTGAAAATTACCAATGACATGTTTGGCCATGAGCAGGGGGACCGTCTGCTGGTGGCGATGGGGCAAGTGCTGAAGGCGACCTGTCGTGCGTCGGATATTGTCGCCCGCTGGGGCGGCGATGAATTTCTGATCTTACTGCCGGGTGCCGATGCCCAAGTATGTCGGCAAGTATGTGGACGGATTCAGTTGGCTTGCGCCGCGACCGCCGCAGAGCCGATCCGGCTGAGCGCGGCCATCGGGGCAGCAACAGGAGAAGGGGCGGCGCTGAGGTTGTCGGACTTGTTTTCGCAAGCTGAGAACCGAATGTACTGCAATAAGATGGAGAGCAGCCAAGAGGTGCGGGCCAACATCATTGCCGAAGTGGAAAACCAACTGCAGCATAGCGGCGTCGAACCGATTGGACACAGTCGACGGGCCAGGATACTGGCTGCGGAATTTGCCGAATTTCTGACTAATGATCCGGAACTGACCGAAAAATTTCTTGACTACGTGGGGCGAAATTCTGCGGGAATAAGCCGAAAATGATCAGGAGCGTGAAAACAGATTGAAAACCCGCGGCGTATTATTTGATTTGTACGGGACTCTGATCATCTACGGCGATATGGAAAAAGCTTGGAACGCCTGGTATGATGTGATTTACGCTGCATTTCGAACCAGCGGGCTGCAACTTTCGCAAGCGCAGTTTCGTCCTTTTTGTGAAGGCTTTTTTGAACGGCCCGAACCCGCAGGTTATGCGGCGGAACGTTCTGTTGTGGAGCGACGGTTGCAACGTCTGGCAACGGAAGTACAGGTTCCGCTGGCCCAGGGGTTGGCGGTACAGGCAATCGAACAGTCGATTGAAGTTTGGCACGAATATGTGCGGATCGATCCTTACGCGCGCGAAGTGCTGGCAACGATCGGTCGGACTCGTTCACTGGCGTTGGTGTCCAATTTTGATTATGCGCCCTACGTACACGAACTGATGGGGCGTTGGGAGCTGGAGCCGCTATTTGATACAATTTTGGTCTCCGATGCAATTGGCGTCAAAAAACCGCACGCGGGAATTTTTGACCAGGCCCTGCAGCGGCTCAATTTGAAACCGGAACAGGTGATCCATGTCGGCGATAGCCAGGAAGATGTCGAAGGCGCGCTGGGCGCCGGCATTCGGCCGGTTTGGATCGACCGTCATCGCCATGGTCGCTGGAGGGCGCCGGTCGACCCTGCTATTCGGCGCATTGCCGCATTGCCGGAGTTGTTGGAACTGCTCGACTAAGCGGGTCGAGCTAAGTTTGTGCGATTTACCTCTTGCCATGGTCAGGACGGCCATGGTTTTTTTGCGAAATAGCAAAATTTCAACATAAAATGCGCAGATGTACTTTGCGAATGGATAAATTCCGGGTATACTATATTGGATGTTTCAAAATGGAGGAGTACAATGCAGAATTCAGATATTCTCGAACAGATTCAGAAGCGCCGCACCTTCGCGATTATTTCGCACCCGGATGCCGGCAAAACCACCCTGACCGAAAAAATGTTGTTATACGGTGGCGCCATTCGGCTGGCCGGCACGGTCAAAGGCCGTAAAGCGCAAAAATTCGCCGTATCGGACTGGATGGAAATCGAAAAGCAACGTGGTATTTCGGTCACATCGAGTGTCATGCAGTTTGAATACGATGGTTGCTGCATTAACATTCTCGACACGCCGGGTCACCAGGACTTCAGCGAAGACACCTACCGGACCCTGATGGCGGCAGACAGCGCTGTCATGCTGATTGACGCGGCCAAAGGCGTCGAGGAACAGACCAAAAAACTATTTCAGGTCTGCCGGCAACGGCGTATTCCGGTGTTTACCTTTGTCAACAAAATTGACCGCTACGGTCGTGATCCGTTTGAATTGATGGACGAGCTGGAAAAAGTGCTCGGCATCCATTCCTGTCCGATGAATTGGCCAGTCGGCCTGAACGGCAGCTACAAAGGCGTATATAACCGGCAACTGCAGCAAATCGAACTGTTTGAAGCCGACGGTTCGCACGGCAGCGACATTATCAAATCGACGGTCGGCGATTACCGCGATGAAAAGTTTGCCAAGCTGCTTGATCCAGAGGCTTACCAACAACTCTGCCATGATATCGAACTGCTGGATATGGCCGGTAATTCTTTTGATCAGGAATTGGTGCAGAAGGGCGAACTCAGCCCGATGTTCTTCGGCAGCGCTCTGACCAACTTTGGCGTGCGGGCTTTCTTGGAAGAATTCCTTAAACTGGCGCCGCCACCGGCGCCGCGCATGGCCAAGGAAGGGATCGTTTTTCCTGAGGCAGAAGGCTTTAGCGCTTTCGTGTTCAAAATCCAGGCCAATATGAACCCGGCTCACCGCGACCGGCTTGCTTTTGTGCGTATCTGTTCCGGCAAGTTCTCGCGCGGGATGACGGTGATGCACAAACAATCCGGCAAAACGATGGCGCTGACCCAGCCGCAGCAGTTCGTCGCCCAAGAACGCACCATCGTCGAGGAAGCCTATCCCGGCGATGTGGTCGGCTTATTTGACCCTGGGATTTTTGCGATCGGCGACACGGTCTGTGAAACTGGCGTCGACGTGACATTCGAAGATTTTCCCGTGTTTCCGCCGGAACATTTTGCCAAAGTGCAGGCGAAAACCTCGCTCAAACGCAAACATTTTATCAAGGGAATTACCCAACTGGGCCAGGAAGGCGCGATCCAGATTTTCCAGTTGCCGCATGCGGCGGATCAAGGCTATGTCATCGGCGTAGTTGGTCAATTGCAGTTTGAAATTTTGTCCTACCGGTTGAAATATGAATACGGCGTGGACGTTGAAATTCAGCAACTACCTTATGCGGCGGCGCGGTGGTTGGTGGAAGACCAGCAGAACAAGCTGCCGCTCAAATATATGGACGAAAACATGCTGGTCATGGACCGGTTTGAACGCCCGGTCGTTCTGTTTGTCGGCAACTGGCAGATGAATTGGACGATTGAGCAGAATCCGCAGGCCAAATTTTTGGTGGTTCCGCCGCGTGAGTGGTTGTAAAGAGCTTGTCAGGAATCCGCTATCGGTGGTATAATGTCTCTCGTTGGTGGATAAATATCTATTGTGCAAAATACGTTGGGCAGGAGTGAAGACATGACTGAGAAAAATTCCAACTATTATCTGGTGCGCGAAGAAATCCTCCCAGAAGCAATCAAAAAGACGATCAAGGTCAAGGAACTGTTGAAAAAAGGCGAAGTTCGCACCATCAACGAAGCAGTGGAAAAATTGAACCTGAGCCGCAGCGCCTATTACAAATACAAGGATTACGTATTTCCGTTCTACGAAGCCAGCAAAGAAAAAATCGTAACTCTGGCGTTGTTGCTGGAGCACCGTTCGGGCGTGCTGTCCAAGGTGCTGAATGTGTTGGCCGCTGAAGGCGGCAGCGTTTTGACGATCAATCAGGGAATTCCGTTGCAAGGCGTGGCCAACGCGACGTTGTC
>JBGSKE010000336.1:0-5909 GCA_041741355.1 Negativicutes bacterium
GCATCGGTTGAGCCGAACGAGCGAACTTCGAGCTGCCCATCCCGCCACTGCTCATAAGGATTCATAAACTGGCATTTTTGCTTGCCGCCTTTAACACGAATATCACTGCTCAAGACATATTGAATTGCCGGATTCGCTTCGGCCCATTGTAAAATGGACGCATCAAAATGGTCGCCGTGACTATGCGAGGCAAACACATAAACATTTTCTTTCGTCCGCAAAAAATCAGCGGTGATTTGCGGCGCGCGATCCATTGAAGGACAATAATCAAACAGAAAAAAATAATTGGCCGTCTCCACCGAAAACCCACTATGCACCAGATACGTGATTTTCGCCTGCGCTAATTCCATTTGGCTCACCTCTTACTATTTGTTATTGCAATTTTCTTGGCACGGCAACAATGTATACGTTACGGGTGATTTTCCCGGGATTCAGATACTGGGCGTCAAACCACATATCGCGAAACCGCCAGGCATTAAAAGAAGATATACCGTCCGGGTTGTTGGGATTGCCCCAATGGGAAGACGGATCGGCGAAAAAGATCGTGTCCGGTCCCTTGGCTGGAGACTCGTAAGCCGCATGATAGCCAGTTGCCACCACCCAGTGACCGCCCCAGTCAATCCACTCCACGAGTACCGGAATCCCTTTATTCAGATAGCTGCGCAAAAGCTCCAGCGTACCGTCTTGACCGGCTAGAACAACAAATCCATTGCTCTCAAGCCATTTCACCATCTCTTCAGTGGTAGTCCCCGGCTGTGGAGACTGCATATCCCGGGTACCCATTTCCCGGGAAATACGCATTTCCGTTTGAGCAGTCAACTCCTGTTTCGGCAAAAGGTTATACCAGTGTAGCAAAGACATCACAGCCGCCGGAGCGCAAGTATAGTCAGTTGTTTGCTGATACCCTTTCACACCAAGCGAAACATACCAGGGATTTGGTTTCATTCCATAATAATTGGCGGCGGAAACCGAACTGGGCGGCGCTGCACATACAACACCGATATTCAGCAACAGCACTATTAGGCCCATTCCAACAATAAACTTGCGGTTTCGTTGCATATCCTTAACCCCCGATAACAAAGCTGCGCATCGCAATCGACCCGTTCTGGATATCTGTACAGCTAAATCGCAGCGCTTCTTCAGCGCCTTGCAGCGCCACGGCATAGAGCATTGGCAGATAATGTTCATCGGTGGGAATCGCCAAACGCTTATCCGGCAGCGATTCATAAGCAATCAGCCGGTCATGTTGCCGCTTTTGCAGCAGTTCCGCCATCAAATTGTCAAAGCGTTCCGCCCAGTCATATTTCTCGCCATACACTGAATCAAAATCGACCCGCGCTAAATTGTGCACCAGATTGCCGCTGCCCATAATAAGAACGCTTTCCTGTCGCAATGGTACCAATTTAAGCCCCTGCGCGTAATGTTCCGCTGGTGATAGATTTACATCCAGGCTCATTTCCAGGACCGGAATATCTGCCGACGGGTACATGTGCTTGAGCACAGCCCAGGCCGCATGGTCAATTCCACGTGCGGCATCCAGCGAAACGGTATTGCCGCTAACCTCCCGGACCCGCTCGGCTATCGCGGGTGAACCGGGAGTTTCATATTTTTCCCGGTATAGGGCCGGTGGAAAGCCATAGAAATCATAAATCGTCGGCGGGGCGGTCGCACTCGTCACATAAGTCCCCCGGGTCTGCCAATGAGCGGAGACCACCAGCACCGCTGCCGGCCTTGGCAAAATCCGTCCCAGTTCCTGCAGACTGTCGGTATAGGTATTGTCGGAGGTAATATTCATCGGCGAGCCATGGCCAATAAACAGGACTGGCATTTTCATGAACAAAACCTCTTTTCTTTACTGCTATATAGATTTTCTATTATAGACCGGCTACGAAACGAGTGAGTGTGGCATTGAATTTTTCCGGCTGTTCATAAAACAAGATGTGCCCGGCATCATCAAACCCGATGAACTGACTGTCGGGCATCAGGCCGGCCAGGTAGCGCCCTTGGGCCAGCCCCTGTTCAGCAATCGGCGAATCAGCGGCAAACACGATGCTGGGCAGCGTGATTGTTGGCAGAACATCCGTATAGTCGCGTGTCAGATAGTCCGAATAGATTGCCGTCGCAATCCAGGGCGGGGTCTTGCGAATTTCCGTCGTCATCCACTGCAATACATCCTCACTGACCTGTTCGCGGAAAAATATTTTTCTGGCAAAATTGGCAGCATAACCGGCCGGGTCATCCAGCATAGCGACAAACCCTGCGTTCATCGCGTCCAAATTGAAGTTCTTCAGCCGGTGCGAATTCCAGGGCGCCGAACTGAGTGGACTTGAGTTGAAATCAATCAGACCGAGTCCTTTCAAACGACTATCCGTCGCAAATTGCTGCCAATAGGACAGCACAACCGGCCCTGCTAACGACCAACCAATCAAAACTGCATCAGTCAATGCAAGATGTTCAATCAGTGCTCGGATGTCACGGGCATATTGCGGCACGGTATGACCGGTCAATGTTTTTACCGAGTTGCCATGTCCTCGCAGGTCAAGTGTTACTATCCGGAATTGTTTGGCCAGCTCCAAAACATTTTTTCGCCAGACTTGTGACGAACAAGTCCAGCCATGTACAAAAACCAGCGGAGTTCCTTCACCCTGATCTTCATAATAGAGATTCACATCATCCGGCGTTGTGAAATAAGCGCAGTGTTTTTTCATATTACTCCCCTTTCTTTTACCTCTATTTATCCAATCACTATTAAAATTGCTTGTCTAACCAGGGGATAATAATTTGCGGCAATACTTCGATACTCCCGGTGGCAACATGATCGATCTGCGGTCTGTGTATTTCTTTTGGCCCGACATACTTCTGCAACAGCTCTTCCGACCCTTCGGGCGGCACAGCCAAATCAGCCGTTCCGTGAATGATCAATAACGGGGTCTGCAACTTTGTTGCATCCCCGATCGGATCATAGTCATTGGCAATCAAGTCCTTGACAAACTGGTCCTGCAAAGAAAACCCTTTAGCAAAAAAATTGGCGATGGATTCTCCCGCCACCGACCGCGCCCACAACTCCGGCCCCAAAATAACATCCCGAAAATTCGCGATGGGGTTTAGCACTGGCGCAAAAACCATGCGTCCAGCTATGGATGGCTCTTCATTCTTATGGGTTAGCACGATCAAGCCGCCCAGACTGTGACCGTAGAGCAGAATCGGCGCAGCCGCAAACCGAGGTTGTTGCGATACCCAGTCGATTACTATACTCAGGTCGCTTTTCCAGCCGCTGACGATCGTATCGACTGCAAATTCGCCTTCGCTATCGCCTGAGCCGAGAAAATCAAACCGCAATGCACTGTAACCAGCTTGCGCCAATTTTTTCGCCAGGTTCAACGTTAACTGATTAGCGCCGACTTTATCGCCGGTAAAACCGTGACAGCAAATAATAACTGGCGTGTCCTGCCGAGCATCCGTCGGCAGATGCAACATCGCCGATAAACGTTTGCCACGGCTGGGAATCCAAATATGTTCTTTCATCAAGTCAATCCCCCTGTATTTTAAAGTATGCTATTTTACAATCCTTCTCCGCTTGTCGAAATTATCCTGCTCAAACGCGATTGGCTCCAATTCAGCGTGAGCGTTTACAAAATAAAAATATCTCAAGTTTCGCACCCTGAAATACTCAACGGAGCATTGTAAATACTAGGCAGAGCTACAAGGAAGTTCTTCCACAGAGTTGAAAACTCACAATTAATTGCCTCTGCAGCGAAGAAATCGTTCAACGTCTGACGCAGCAATTGAAAAATCAACAATAATGCTTGAGAAAAACGCAAGTCAGCCAGTTCATCACAATAGTCATAGAAAATGCCGCCTACTGTTCGATCATCCGTTGCTCGATCGCCAGCAGGATGTATCGACTAAAAACCACAGTGGCCTGGGCAACCAAAGCGTCGTAAGATCGACTGTAACACTCTCTGGTCAATTTCAAATAAGATTTGACGGTTTTGAAAAACACTTCAATGTCCCAGCGCTTTTCATACATCTGCACCACTTCTTCATCCGAAAGCGACAAATCCGTAGAGATAAGAGCTAACCATTGTTTGGATCGGTTCGTTTCCTTAGCCGAACTGAGAAGCGAAAATGCGAGCGGAATCAATGAATTTCCGTCGGACCATCCGAGCGCCAACATCCGAAAGCCGCGAACATAGGTATTGGTGGTATGGTCGTGAACCCGGGACAGCAATTCTACTGCTTTACTGCGGGAGCGGGAAAAAACGGAATCATCCACAATCAAAACACTCCGCCAATCTTCGCCGATCAATGGCCGCAAAGCTTTGAGCACAACAGCGGAACTCAAGAGCCAAAGAAAACGACGCCAATGATGTCGGGGCGAATTCAAAAATCGATAGACAGCATCCTTGCCACCACACTCGGGATGAAGCGCCGACAACAAGGTGCGAGAAAAGGATTTGCCGTGGAAAACGATCGAAAACAGGAATCGATACAAGGCAAATGCCGTTACTCCGGACTGTTTGCGACAATTTGAGCGAGACAGCAAGCCGGCCAACTGGAATTCGCGAAAAACGATCTAAAGTGGATTGGAGTGAGCGTATTTTTACGCTGTTTTGCCAAATAAATCAAGGGGTTTCAGCGTTTCGTGCAACTGCGAAACTTGAGTGATCAATTCATTTTTTCGACACCGCCTGCTCATTTCCTACATATTCCAATAAATTGTTTTACATCAAATATTGCCACCACATAATAATAGACGTCGAAAATCGTTCATTTTTCTTATTACTCCCACATTACCTCTACCAACCGTTCTCATGTGTAGCAAAACCCGCGAATTTCGCGGGTTTTCATTATTGCAGGATTTGAGTGGTGGAGGCGATGTAAAACCAACCCCCGACCATTAATATTCACCGAAACTACTTTCGCCATTGCAAAAAAACTAGAACACTCACCCCGGCACAAACACTATTCGGCCTCTTTTTCACCGGCCTTAAAACCGATTCTGGGGAATTTCGATTTTGTCAAATTGAACCATTTGGCATTGATGTTGTATCGCCATGTTTCATACTGCATTTTCAACCAACAGCAAATTCAATTTGTCCCGAACTGTTTTTGTAATAGTAATTGATGGAGGTAAACTCTGGATTAATTTGGAGATTTTGAAACGTTGAAAAGTTGCCGCTGGAATCCACTACTCTGATATCCCATGTACAGACACCGCTATCCAAATTGAAAACAGCATTTCTTTGCTTTCCACAACGCAGTTCTTGCCCCGCCAGAACCTCTTGCCAATCTTCTGCATTTGCTGGCGATACAAAGATTGCCGTCCAGATGAATTCAGCCAGCCCCGAAAACCTTGCTGGTTGTCCTCTATCCGGAACTCAAACATTAAAGCCCCGCTCGTCTGTGAGTGTTCCTTCAACCCGGCTGTATAGTCCCATGCCTGAACAATAAGTGCCGGATACCGTTCCCGCGTCTTGTCGAAGTCTTAGCTCGCCGCGATTGGTCGTCCATACACCGGTCCAGTTTTGATAGGCTGATGCTTGTGCGTTTTTGATCGGCATGCATAGCAACATCAATACTACCAATGCTGTAAAAAACCAGATTTGTTTGTAATCGAATCGCATTTTGATTCCCTCCCTATCCGGTTGGTTAAAAACTGATCCCGCCTTGTTTGACGCTTCTTCCCTAGTTAAAGGGGCGATATCAATATAGGTTCTTGAATTTGTTACTCTATAAACGAATATGATATTTTTTTGCCTTATCATAAAGTACGCTACGATCAATCCCCAAAAAACCAGCCGCTATCGACTTATTCCCACCAGCTTTTACCAAGGCTTGGTGGATTGCGTCTTTTTCGACTCTGGCCCGGATTGAATCCAGGGATAAACTAGCTGAATCTTGCTCTG
>JBGSKE010000337.1:0-12170 GCA_041741355.1 Negativicutes bacterium
TCGATCAAGGGCGTGGCTTACGCCAATCGCAGTCGCGGCAATCACATCATTACCTCTGCGATTGAGCATCATGCAGTGCTTGAACCATGCGAGGCACTGCAAAAGGAAGGCTTTGAGCTTACTGTCCTGCCGGTTGACGAATATGGCCGGGTGGATGTCGCGACATTGAAAGCCGCGATCAGGCCGGACACGATCCTGATCAGCATCATGTTTGCTAACAACGAAGTCGGCACTATCCATCCGATTGCTGAAATTGGCGCGTTAGCCAAAGAAAAAGGAATTTATTTTCATACTGATGCGGTGCAGGCGGTCGGCAACTGGCCGATTGACGTCAAGGCGCTGAATATCGATTTATTGACGATGTCCGGGCATAAATTCCACGCCCCCAAAGGAATTGGCGCCCTGTATGTTCGCAAAGGAGTCCGAATCCGTTCCCTGCAGCAGGGTGGCGGGCAGGAGCGCCACATGCGTCCCGGCACGGAAAACGTCCCCGGGATTGTTGGTTTGGGGTTGGCGGCGGAAAAAGCCTTGACCGAAATGGCGGAGAAAATCAATCGGACCCAGCGTCTGCGCGACCGCTTGTTAACTGGCATCATGGAAAACGTGCCGGATATTAAATTGAATGGCCACCCAACCCAGCGTTTGCCGGGCAATGTCAATGTGAGCGTGATTTATGTCGAAGGCGAGTCGTTGTTATTAAACCTCGACATGAAAGGAATTGCCGCATCAAGTGGATCGGCCTGTACTTCCGGATCACTTGATCCCTCGCACGTTCTGCTGGCCATGGGGCTGGATCATGCGACGGCGCATGGCTCACTGCGGCTTAGCCTGAGCAAGTTGACAACAGAGGATGAAGTGGATTATTTTCTGGCCGAGTTTCCCGCCATCGTGGCGCGGTTGCGCAGTATGTCTCCCTTGTATGCGACCCGCGGCAATCAAAGTTCGCAACGCTGCGAATCGGCTTCATGCAAAGAATCAGAATGTGAAATCAGGGGGTCATGAGTTATGTATACAGAAAAAGTTATGGACCACTTTTCCAACCCGCGCAATGTCGGCGAACTGAAAGATGCTGATGGAGTCGGTGAAGTAGGCAATGCCAAATGCGGCGACATCATGAAGATTTTTCTCAAAGTGGAGAACGGGATTATTGAGGATGTAAAATTCCAGACGTTTGGCTGCGGCGCCGCCATTGCCACCAGCAGCATGGTGACCGAAATGGTTAAGGGGAAAACGCTGGAAGAAGCACTGCGGGTTTCCAATGAAGCGGTGGCCGAAGCCCTGGACGGGTTGCCGCCGGTAAAGATGCACTGTTCGAATTTGGCGGCGGATGCGGTTCATGCCGCAATCAAGGATTATATCGCCAAACATCCCGCAGAATAATGGCAGCGGAGTAACCAAAAATCAATAATAATCGGGGTTGTAGGCGCAACCTCGATTGTTTTTTTGCACCTCTAACTCAAATTGACAAGGGTTCGTAAAATTGTGTATAATTCCTTAGAATGCGCCCTGTAGGCCAATGGGAGGTATAAACATGACCGGAAATGAATTGAGACAAAAATACCTGCAGTTCTTCGCTGGGAAGGAACATCTGATTCTGCCCAGCTATCCGCTCATCCCCGATAATGACCCGAGTTTGCTGTTGATTGGCGCCGGGATGGCGCCGTTCAAACCGTTCTTCACCGGCAAAATGAAACCGCCGCAACTGCGGATTGCCACGTCACAGCGTTGCATCCGTACCGGCGATATCGAAAATGTCGGTCGCACGGCCCGGCATCATACTTTCTTTGAAATGCTGGGCAATTTCTCGTTTGGCGATTATTTCAAGAAAGAAGCGATTGCCTGGGCCTGGGAATTTGTCACCAAAGAATTGGGACTGGCGCCGGATAAGCTCTGGATTACGATTTATACCGATGATGACGAAGCGTTTGAAATCTGGAACAAAGATATCGGTCTGCCGCCGGAGCGGATTATCCGGATGGAGGATAATTTCTGGGAAATCGGTACAGGCCCTTGCGGTCCCTGTTCGGAACTCTATGTGGATTTGGGCGAGGAACGCGGTTGCGGCAAGCCGGATTGTGCGGTAGGCTGCAATTGCGATCGCTATCTGGAAATCTGGAATCTGGTGTTTACGCAGTTTGATCGCGATGAAGCCGGCAAATACACGCCGCTGGCGAAAAAGAATATTGATACCGGCGCTGGTCTGGAACGGATCGCTTCGGTACTGCAAAATAAAAAGTCCAACTTTGAAACCGACCTGCTGTTCCCAATCATTGAACATGCGATGAAAGTGGCCGGGGTACAATACGGACAACAGGATCGCACAGATGTTTCCTTGAAAGTGATTGCCGATCATGCCCGTAGCGTGACCGTAATGATTTCCGACGGTATTCTGCCTTCGAACGAAGGCCGCGGCTATGTGATGCGGCGATTGTTGCGCCGGGCGGTACGTCATGGTCGCCTGCTCGGGATTGAAAAATCATTTTTGGTCGATATTGTCGACGTAGTGGCGGAAATTTTCCGCCAGCCTTATCCGGATATCGGCGAGAAGCGCGACTATATCAAGAAAGTGATTCAGCTGGAAGAAGCCCGGTTCAGCGAGACGCTGGCCCAGGGAACCGAGCTGTTGAATCAGCATATCGAAACGGTCAAGACTGCCGGCGGCGAAATCCTTGATGGCGCTATTACTTTCAAACTGTATGATACATTTGGCTTCCCCTGGGAATTGACGGCGGAAATTCTGGAAGAACAAGGCTTGAAACTGGACAAGGCCGGTTTTGACCGAGCGATGACCGAACAACGCGAACGGGCCCGAGCTGCCCGCCATGAAGCGGATGCTGTCGTTGCTATCCCCGACTTGTCGGGACTGGGGACCGAAAAACTTAAAGTGGATGTTGCGGCGACAACCGGCACGGTGGTTTGCTTATTCCGTGACGGACGTATTGTCGAAGAAACCCGTGACGGGGAAGAAGTCGCGGTGATCCTGGATGTGACGCCATTTTACGCCGAAGGCGGCGGACAAGTCGGCGATGCCGGGACGTTGACCGGACCGTTCGGCAAGCTGGAAGTCACTACGGCCCGTAAGCTGCCGGATGGAACCATTTATCATCTGTGCACCGTGGTTGAGGGATTCCTCAAACAGGGTGATAAGGTGCAAATTGAACTTGATCTCGAACGCAAAGCGGCCAGCGCCCGTAATCATACGGCAACTCATTTGTTGCATGCTGCACTGCGGGATACGCTGGGCACGCATGTCAATCAGGCGGGTTCCTATGTCGGTCCCGACCGACTGCGTTTTGACTTTTCGCATTTTGCCGCGATGAGCGCCGCAGAACTGTCAAGTGTGGAATTGGCGGTCAACCGGTCGATTTTGGCGAATGCGGCGATCGGCGTACTGGAAACGAGTCAGGATATGGCCAAACAGATGGGCGCTATGGCCCTGTTTGGTGAAAAATATGGCGAAAAAGTTCGGGTCGTGGTTGTCGGCGATATTTCCAAAGAATTATGCGGCGGGGCTCACGTGGCTGCCACCGGTGAGATCGGCTTGTTTAAAATTGTCAGCGAGTCAAGCGTCGGTTCCGGTTTGCGCCGGATTGAGGCAGTAACCGGTCTGGCGGCTTTGGAATACGCCAATCAGCGCGAAGCAATGCTGGAACAGGCGGCGCAACTGCTAAAAACCAGGCCGGAAGAACTGGTCAGTCGGGTGGAGTTGGCGCTCAGCCATAGCAAGGAACTGGAAAAAGAACTTGCCGCGTTGCAATTGCAACAAACAAAGAGCGCTGCCCAGGGCTTGTTGCAACAGGTTGCTGAAATCAAGGGAGTCCCGTTCGTTGCAGCGGCGGTGGAAGCAGCGGACATGGATGCGCTAAGGTCGATGGCCGACATGGTCCGCGACAATTTGCAGGCTGGCGTGGTCGTGCTTGGCGCCGTGGTTGGCGACAAAGTGAATTTTGTTGCGATGGCAAGCAAGGAGGCTGTGACGCGTGGCGCACATGCCGGCAATATCGTGAAAGAAGTCTCGGCGGCAGCTGGTGGCGGCGGCGGCGGGCGTCCGGAAATGGCGCAGGCTGGCGGCAAGAATCCGGAAAAATTGGCGACTGCGCTGGCTTTGGTAACGCCGATTTTGGAAAAACAATTGCGCTGAGCTGCTACGCGCGCAAAATCACGGCAGGAAGCTTGCGTAATAAAGTCGAATACTTAATCGATAAGACCGACAGGTCATAACGATGGATGATGGGAGATGGCAAACGTGAGTTTTTCAGCCGATGATACGATTCATAAACCGCTGGAGGTCGGCGAAATTCTCGCCAAGGAGTCTGTAACTACGGCGTTTGATGAGACGATGAAATTCGTTGTGGAAACGGAAAAGACTGAAGCTGGTAAAATCTTTGACACAGTGTATGCTGCGTTGAAAGAAAAAGGCTACAATCCAATTAATCAACTGGTGGGCTATCTGTTGTCCGGCGACCCTACCTATATAACCAATTATAAGGAAGCGCGCAGCCAAATCCGTATGGTGGAACGCGACGAGCTACTGGAAGAACTGGTGCGCTATTACCTGAAAGATCGTTAACAATGTGACCAACTTGCTGCCGCTGTGATAAGAATTCACAGCGGCGTTTTTAGCCGCAAAGTTGAGAGGAATTTACAAGGAGACGTAAATGATGCGCATCATGGGATTGGATTTGGGCGAGAGCAGGATCGGTGTTGCCCTGAGCGATGAACTGTTGCTGACGGCCCAGGGGCTCTGTGTGCTTCACAGCCGAGGGATCGCCAATGACCTGGCGCAGGTCGTCGAATTGATTGAAAAAAACGCGGTAACACACTTGGTCATCGGTCTGCCGCGCAATATGGACGGCAGTAGCGGACCAATGGTTGATAAAGTCCGTGAATTCGGCCGCCAAATCTCAAGCCGAAAACCGGAACTGGTGCTGGAATACTGGGATGAAAGACTAACCACGACGGCAGCGCAGCGGGTACTGGTAGAGGCCGACATGAGCCGTTCCCGCCGCCGCAAGGTCGTGGACAAGGTTGCCGCCGGCTTAATTCTACAAGGCTACATGGACCTGCGGGCCCGCCGAGCCGGTTCTTCTTCACAATGAAGCGGCATTGACAGGGCTTTGTTTATGGTATACGATTAATCCATATTAATTATTTTTGTGAGGTGCACTATGGCAGATTTTGAACATGATGAAGCGGAAGAAGTAGATATTTTCACAGACGAAGAAGGCAATGAATATTACGTGCATCGTTATGTAGATGTCGGTGACAAAAAATACGCGATTCTGGTTTATATCGATGAAGAAGCCGAATATGACGAGGCCAGCGAAGAATGCGGCTGCGGCGACGAGGCCTGCGAGTGCGATGATGATTGTGAAGTCGAAATCGCCCGTGTGGAAACGATGGCGGATGGAGAACAGGCTTTTGTCTTCATCGATCCGGAAGATCCCGAATACGATAAAGTATGCGAGGCTTACGAGAAGCTAATGGATTCCGAACCTTATGAAGCCTAACCGGCTTCTTTTTTTCTGTGGGCCTGATTCCGGCAAAGGGTCCGGACCGGTCGGCAACACCCCAAGGAAGCGTACGATTCTGAGCGTCTTGGTGGTTTTGGTTTTAGCGGTGCTGGCAGGCGGCGTTATTTGGTACAACGACCAGTTAAAACCGGTAGCCCCGTCGGACGCCAAACCGGTGGTTCTCAAAGTGAAATCCGGCATGACAACAGGAACCATCGCCGATATTCTGCTGGAGCGCAATTTAATTCGCAATCGGACCGTATTTTTGTTTGCCGCCCGGCAGGCTGGGCTGGATAAATCGCTGCAAGCCGGTGAATTTGCTTTTTCCCGCGCGATGAATGTGCCGCAGATTATTGAAATCATGGCCAAAGGAATTACCGTCTATTCGGAGTTTACGGTACCGGAAGGGTTTACGGTCGAACAGATTGCGGCTCTGCTGGCAGAGAAAGGATTGGCCCGCAAAGATCGATTTCTGGCCCTGGCCCAAAACTATTCGCCTTTCGATAAACAGCCCAGTCGGCCGGACGTTAAGTACCGCGCCGAAGGGTTCCTGTTTCCTGATACATACCGGATCAATCGCGGCGCTAGCGAAGAAGATGTTTTGCAGATCATGGCCAAGGAATTTGAACGTCAGTTTACGCCGGAATTGCAGGCAAAAGCCAAGGATATCGGCTTATCTGCCTATGAAGTGATTGTGCTGGCTTCGTTGATTGAACGGGAAGTCCAACTGGCCAAAGAACGGCCGATAGTAGCCCGGGTTTTTCTCAACCGACTCAAGATTGAAATGCCGTTGCAGTCCTGTGCGACCATACAATACATCCTGGGTTACGCCAAGGAAGAGCTGACTATCGCCGATACGCAGCTGCCATCGCCCTATAATTCATACCTGAATGCCGGGATGCCGCCGGGCCCGGTGGCAAACCCTGGGCTATCGTCAATTCAGGCTGCCCTGAATCCGGCCGAGGGGGACTGGCTTTATTTCGTCGTCGATGGCAAAACCGGCGGACATCGTTTCAGCCGTACGCTGGCGGAACATGAAGCGGCGATCCAACGGATCGGGAAATGAGGAAATAGAATGAAATTGCCTGAATTACTGGCGCCTGCCGGGGATATGGAACGTTTGAAAGTGGCGCTGGCATATGGCGCCGATGCCGTCTATCTGGGCGGCAAAAATTTTGGTCTGCGTGCTTTTTCCGGTAATTTTTCACCGTCGGAACTGGTGCAGGCTTGTGACTATGCGCATGCACGCGACCGCAAAGTCTATGTTACCGTGAATATCTTTCCCCATAATGCGGATATGCAGGATTTGCCGGCCTATCTGACTTCCTTGGCAGCCGCCGGTTGCGATGCCATTCTGGTCGCTGATCCGGGCGTGTTTTCCATCGCCCGCGAAGTGATCCCGCAGATACCGCTGCATATCAGTACCCAGGCCAATACCACCAACTGGCGATCGGCAAAGTTTTGGCAGGACCTGGGCGCGGAACGGGTTGTGCTGGCCCGCGAATTGTCACTGGCGGAAATCCGGGAAATCCGGCAAAAAGTTTCATTGGAATTAGAGTGCTTTGTGCACGGCGCCATGTGCGTTTCCTATTCGGGCCGTTGCCTGATGAGCGCCTATATGACCGGTCGCGCCGCAAACCGGGGCGAATGCGCCCAGCCTTGCCGCTGGCGTTACGCGCTGGTGGAAGAGAAGCGACCGGGCGAGTACTTTCCCGTGGAGGAAGACGAGCGGGGAACCTATATCCTCAACTCTCGCGATTTGTGTCTGTTGCAGCAATTGCCGGAACTGGTCGCTGCCGGAGTTCAGAGTTTTAAAATCGAAGGCCGCATGAAAAGCGTCCACTATTTGGCGACAGTGGTCCGGGTATACCGCGAGGCGCTGGATAAAATTGCGGCGCAAGCGAACACGGTGTTTCCGGCTGACGGGCCGTGGCGGCAAGAAATCGAAAAGGCGGGCAGCCGCGGCTATACAACCGGTTTCTTTGCCGGGCAGCTGCAAGACGATTCGCAGGAATACGAAACCGTCCGTACCCTGCCGGAGTGGGAATACGCCGGTCTGGTCAAAGGCTGGAACGCGCTGGACGGGATGGCCTTGGTGGAACAACGCAACCACTTGCAGCTCGGTGACGAGATCGAAGTTTTGCGACCGGCAGGCCCCGTTACCCGGCAAAAACTGATGCTGATGACAGATGTGGAAGGGATGCCGCTAAACTGTGCGCCGCATCCGCAGCAGATGCTGATCGTTCAGCTGGATGAAGAAGCCGGTGAGTTCGCCATGTTGCGAAGAAGACGGCGTGAGTAGCCAAAAGGCCGCCGCCTATGATAAAATTAGAAAACTAAAAAAGTGTGGTAAAATTTATGCAAACAGGCGGAAAAAAAATCCTGGTTCTGCATGGACCGAATTTAAATATGCTGGGCAAGCGGGAGCCGGAAGTTTACGGCGTACTGACCCTGGAGCAATTGAATGCCGACCTGAGTGCGAAGGCTGCTACACTGGGACTGGTTGTTGAATGCCTGCAGACCAATCATGAAGGCATTATGGTGGACACGATCCAAGCGGCTGACGGCGTTTACGCTTGTATCATTATCAATCCGGCGGCGTTCACTCATTACAGCATTGCGGTCAGAGATGCGCTGGCGGCGATCTCAACGCCGGCCATCGAGGTGCATTTGTCGAATATTTACCGCCGG
The DNA here is from genome assembly GCA_041741355.1 of Negativicutes bacterium. Lineage (GTDB taxonomy): Bacteria > Bacillota > Negativicutes > UBA1444 > UBA1444 > UBA1444. Next base: position 8,205 of record JBGSKE010000337.1, read on the forward strand.
GAAGAATTTCGACACCATTCCGTCACTGCGCCGGTGACAGTCGGACAGATTGCCGGTTTTGGCGCGCAAGGATATACGTTGGCGCTTTATGCGGCGTTGGAGCTTATGGAACGTGGAGGCAAACGATAGGTTGGAATCCCAGCACGAAAAATTGATTGACTGGCTTAACGAACAAGATTATTCGGCAGTTTTGGTCTCTAAACGGATAAATGTGCGCTATTTCAGCGGCTTTGCCGGCTCAGCCGGTGTGTTGGTCGTTACGCCGTCGGTACGGAAGCTGTTTGTGGATTTTCGTTATGTCGAACAGGCGCGGCAAACTGCTCCGGCGTATGAGATAGTAAAATGTCAGGGAAACCCGCTGGATGCGGCGGTTGAATATCTGGGGCTGATGCAGTGTCAGCGTATCGGGTTTGAAGCAGAGGACTTGACTGTTGCTGATTTTAAACGAATCACGCTTTGTATCGCCGAAACACGTTGGGCTGCTGCGGTGCTGGATGGACTGCGAGCAGTAAAGACGGCGGCGGAGATCGCAAAAATCGAAGTCGCGGCGCAAATCCTTGATCAGTCTTTGGTCAGACTTTTGCCGCTGATTCGCCCGGGGATTTCTGAACAATCTCTGGCAGCAACCCTGGAATATGAAATGCGCCAACTGGGATCTGAGCGAACGGCCTTTGCCACGATCCTGGCCAGTGGTCCCCGCTCGGCATTGCCGCACGGAGTGGCCGGCGAACGAGTATTGGCAAACGGCGATTTGGTTGTTTTGGATTTTGGCGCGGTTGTTGACGGCTACCATTCCGATATGACGCGAACCTTTTGTCTGGGGCCGGCTTCCGCCCGTCAGCGCCAAATTTACGATATTGTATTGGCAGCCCAGCTGGCGGGATTAGCCGCAGTAAGGCCGGGAGCGGTTTGTCGGCAAGTCGACAGGGCCGCTCGCCGTATCATCGAAGATGCCGGTTTGGGCGAATTCTTTGGTCATGGTCTAGGTCATAGCGTGGGTTTGGCGATTCATGAAAGCCCGCGGTTATCACCGTTGGCCGGCGATGCTTGTTTGGAAGCCGGAATGGTGGTAACGGTCGAACCGGGGATTTATTTGCCGGAATGGGGTGGCGTTCGCATCGAAGACCTGGTTGCGGTAACTGCTGAAGGTTGCCGGATACTCAGTAAAACGGACAAGCAATTGCTAGAGTTGACGTAAAATTCATCTCGGTGATTTGAAATTTTCATTAGAATGAAAGGGTGGAGTGTAGATGATTTCGAGTAATGATTTTCGTAACGGCGTGACGGTGGAGATGGATGGAGATGCCTGGCAGGTCATTGATTTCCAGCATGTCAAACCCGGCAAAGGCGCTGCATTTGTGCGGGCTAAAATGAAGAACATCCGGACCGGATCGGTAGTGGAAAAAACTTTCAATCCGGGTGAAAAGCTGCCGCGCGCCCACCTGGATAATCGCCAGATGCAGTTCCTCTATGAGTCTGATGGCGCCTACAATTTTATGGACAACGAAAATTTTGAACAGACCTCAATGACTGCCGAACAATTGGGTAGCGCCAAGAACTTTCTCAAAGAGAATATGAATATCGGCGTGCAATTTTACCAAGGCGCCATCATGGGCGTGGAACTGCCGGTTGCCGTCGAACTGCGCGTGGTTGAAACCGATCCGGGGATTCGCGGCGACACTGCGACCGGCGGAACTAAGCCGGCAAAACTGGAAACAGGCCATGTGGTGAAAGTGCCGTTCTTTATCAATGTCGGTGATGTTTTGCGTGTGGATACGCGTACAGGAGATTATCTCGAGCGGGCCTAAACTAACGGAACCATTGTAGCAATTGCTACCTAAAAATCCCGTTTCGACGGGATTTTTTAATCGATAAGCACAACCACGGCCTTCGCTGTCGCCAGAAGCTCGGCGAAAGCCGGGTTTTCTAATGCGATGCCGAGAAATTGGCCCGGCGCTATTGGTGAATATGCATAAAAAAGCAGGGATATTCACTCGCCGGGTTGAATAATAAGACTGTATAATACAGGCTTGCGGTCTTTGGCAGAGGAGGGGCAAAATGGACAACTCCAGAAAAAACAGCCCGCTCGGTGATGAACTGATGGATCTGGGCAGTGTCCGGATTGCTGATGAAGTGATTGCATCCATTGCGGGAATTGCCACAATGGATGTTCCTGGCGTGGTCGGGATGAGTAGCGGCCTTATTGGCGGCATGGCAGAAATGATGGGCAAGAAGAGCACTTCCAAAGGAGTCAAGGTTCAGGTTGGCGCCCGGGAAGTGGCCGTCGATCTGTTCATTGTCGTTGAATATGGCCTGCGTATTCCCGATGTGGCGCTTCAGGTCCAGGAAAAAGTGAAAGAGGCGGTAGAAAACGCCACCGGACTTACAGTGCTGGAAATCAATGTTCATGTGCAGGGAGTCGGTTTTACCAGCGGCGATACGGATGAAGATCTCAGGGTGCGATAGGGGGCTGGACTATGAGTATTATTGACAGGATTATTCTTTCTATCTACACGATCTTACTGATGTTGCTTTCGCTGACCTCGATCCTGCTGTCGTTGCAAGTTCTGCCCCAGGAATATTGGCAGCAAGGGCTGTCTCTGATTTACGGCCGCTGGGAAGCCGCTTTGATCGGCGGTGTGTTTTTCCTCGTCAGCATACGGTTGTTGCTGGCAGGGGTGCGGTCACGGCGTGGGCCGCACAAAATCGTGCATCAAACCGAAATGGGCGTGGTTGAGATCTCAATCGGCGCCGTGGAAGAATTGATTGCCAAAACCGCACGACATACCAGAGGGGTGCGCAATGCCAAAGTTCATATTCGCCAATTAGGACATGAGGTTAAGGTTGATATGCGGATTGTCGTCGGCCCGGAATACAATATTCCGCAAGTGGCGGCGGAAATCCAGCAACGGACCCAGGAATATCTCAAAAATACTGTCGGCGTATCGATGACGGAAGTTCGCATCATGGTCAATGACATATCCAATGAGTTCAAAAGCAAGACGCGTGTTGATTGAGCGCAAGGGGGTAAGAACATGGATCCGGTTTTGTTTCAGGAAATCTGGCGGGCTCACAGTGGGAAGATCATGGGGGTTTCGATTGGGTTCGTCCTGGGCTTGCTGATTCTTGCCATCGGCTTCTTTCAAGCCTTGTTCGTCATGATCTGCATGATCGTCGGCTATGTAATCGGCAAACGGATTGATGATAAGGAAGACCTAATGGAGATTCTAGATAAGCTATTGCCGCCAGGAACGCATCGATAGAATAGGAGCGTCAAAAAAACAATGAGTCGAAGAAAAGCCCGGGAAATTGCACTGCAAGTGTTATTTCACATTGATTTTACAGGTGGACCGCCAGCAGAGATTATTCCGGCGGTTTATTCCATGCAGGAAATCGAGTTTTCCGAGTCGGTCAATGAATATGTGGAATGGATCGTTGCCGGAACACTGGAGCATCGCGACGAGATCGATCGACAGATTTCTGAACTGGCCAAGGATTGGAAACTGGAACGTATGGGTGGCGTTGATCGGGCCATTACCCGAATGGCGATTTTTGAAATCAAATATGGCGAAGACAAGGTGCCACCACGAGCAGCGGTCAATGAAGCCGTTGAATTGGCGAAGCATTTTGGCTCGGACGAGTCGGGACGGTTTGTCAACGGGATATTGGGTTCGTTGGTACGAGGCGCTCAGAGTTAAATGGAACTGGCAATAGGCATCGATACCAGTTGCTATACGACATCAGTCGCCGCCATAGATGCCGGGGGCAGTCTGATTGCGGATGCACGGATTCCCTTGCAGGTCAAACCGGGCGGCAAAGGCTTGGCTCAATCAGAGATGATTTTTCAGCATGTGCGGAATCTGCCGGTGGTAATGGAGCAACTACGCCGGTCGGTGGGCCCGGAAGCCCGCATGGTAGCGATTGGCGTTTCTTCGCGGCCACGTCCGATTGATTCTTCGTACATGC
>JBGSKE010000338.1:0-11180 GCA_041741355.1 Negativicutes bacterium
GATCACCGCGCTCAACAACGGCTTGATTCAATTCGACGGCACGCTGCTGTTCGCCTCACACGACCATCAGTTTGTTCAGACTATTGCCAACCGCATTATCGAACTCACACCAGACGGGTTGAACGATTATAAGATGACTTATGACGAATATCTGGCCGAGGTCGCCGGCAAAACCCGCTAAGAAAAACCTAATGGGCCAGGGGCAACCGCTTGAATGCCTCATCAAAAATTCGTTTCATCATGGATTCCGGACCGGACGGGTCATAGCCGTTGTTAATCGGCGGCGATTTGCGATTGCGGGCGTCGGAATATTTCCAGACATCTTTGCCAGCCTTGGCGTCATACAAACGAAGCGCCAATTCTGCGCAGTCGGAAACATAATAACCGGCCGGAACGTATACGACTCGCGTGCGAGGCACGTCGGTCCAGCCTTCCGACTCGGTTCCATCGGAATGTTTGCGCTTATAGGAGATGCGTTCTGTATAGGACTCCGTCTTCATAAAAGCCTCGTGCCATTCATAAAACCAGCCGTAATCGCGCACATCCAGATACAGCACCAGATCGACATGCTTGCCGAGTTCGCGCTGTAGCAGCGCCGCAAAGCCGGGAGCCTGGGGATCGACCGGTTCAGTCACCGCCGGATCGGCTTTTATCTGCTTGATCACATAATCCAGATTCACCAGTCGGTGGCGCGACACTCCCTGCAATTTGTTCCGTAGCATGTCCGAAATTTTATCTGCTGCATAGGGAAATCGATTGAATTTATTGCGTCCGCTGGTGTCATACCCCTCGTAGGCGAATTTGGCATCGGTCAGCAGCACAAACTTGGGCGTGCTAAAATTATAGTCGGCGTCACGCCACTCAGCCTGCGCCGCCGATACCGTCGCGCAAGCCATGACCACAAAAAAGAGACCTAAAATCAGTCTAATGGCTGTTTTTTTCATCCTCTAACCTCCCGACTTTGTTGCTGTTATGCACTAAACAACTCCCCATAAAGATAATAAGAACCCGGCCTTACTGCCGGGTTCTTATTATCTTTATGCAAGCTCAATCCAACAAATAGAAAATCTGTACGATATCTCCAGCTTGCAGACAATCAAACCCAAAGACAAGATTACCATCCTCCAGTAAATAGGAAGGACGGTACTGGAGCTTCCCCTTCACAAAAACTTGAAACAGGGCTTCCGTCGGGTATTCGGTCTTGACAGCCGTCATTCGATCTGTGGCGATAAAAGATTGTTCAACAATGCGCATATTTGTATCCCTCCAGCTAAAGTATTCGGCATCCCCGATTCCAAGTCCTTTTTTACAACAACCCCAGCGCCTGGGAAACGATAATGCGAAGATCGTCGGCATTCAAACGGCGAGGACTGTTGGGTAACAAGCGGAATGTCACTGCGTCTTTAACGATTGATTCCAGTGCTTCTGCAGGCACGCCGACCTCTTCCAGCGCAACGGGAATACCGACATCCTGTTTCAATTCTTCAACGGCGCCGACGGCATAACTGGCGGCATCCCTGATTGTGAGGCCCTCGACATCTTCACCCATCGCAATCGCAATCTCACGGAACTTAGGATAGTTTGCCATCAGGCAATATTCCATGACATACGGCAAAATGATACCGTTGGCCAAACCATGGGAAATACCGAACTGCGCTCCAACGGGATGGGCAATGCCGTGCACAGCGCCCAAACCGGCATTGGTGAATGACACCCCGGCAATCAGGCTGGCAAGCGCCATATTACTGCGCGCTTCCACGTTTTCACCATTGGCGCAGGCCACGCGCAAGTTCTCCGCGATCAGCCGTATCGCAGTCAGTGCCAGTCCATCGCTGATCGGATTCGCTTTTAACGCCACATAGGCCTCAATCGCATGCGTCAGCGCATCCATGCCGGTTGCCGCAGTGACCGACGGGGGCATGCTCGTCTGTACCATCGGATCAATAATCGCGTAGGCAGGCATCTGAAAATCATGACCGATGCCGATTTTTTCCTGAGTTACTTTGTCCGTAGTCACCGCTGAGGCAGTCACTTCACTGCCGGTCCCGGCCGTAGTCGGCACGCAGATCAACGGCACGCCCCGCTTCGCAAAAGTCTTTTTCGCCCGCATATACTCAGCAATCGAACCACCGTTGGCGCTGACCAAAGACATCGACTTCGCGGCGTCCATCGGACTACCGCAGCCAAAGGCAACTACCGCGTCCGCGCCGAACTCTCGCATCGCCATTGCACCCTTGTCGACAGTTTCGATACTCGGGTCCGCTTCCACATCCGAAAAAACTTGCGTGGTCATCGATAGCCCTGCCATCGCGGCGAGCAGTTCTTGCAAATGCGGCGATTTTCGGGTCGACGTGCTGCCGGTAACTACAAAAATCCTTGCATAACCCTGCTCCTTGCACAAGTCAGGAACTTTCTTCAGCATACCAACGCCAAACATCACTTTTGTCGGCATTCTAAACATAAAATCGTTCATTGGTCGGCCTCCTCTATCTTCCATAATTAACATGGTAAATCGTATTAAAAATTCCCTAACCGGCCTGAAAATTCCTGCCCGAATTCGTCATGTGCGGCGAGAAAACCAGATTAATTTAAACAAAAAAGAGGTCGCCGCTCGCCGACAACCTCCCAAAATTGCACTGATCCGCCTAATCGTCAATCAAGCCGGCGCCCGCAGCAGGTCAGGCTTGTTTTTCAAATCGCTCATCTGCACTGTTGCGCCGATCAAATAGACGCCCAGCACAGACCGCTTGCCCAATACTTTTGTTGCAGCATCGGCAATACGTTGCTTAAAAGCGTCCTGATTGTCTGCTGCAAGATCGCTGCTTTTGAGTTCACGCAGCGTCCTTACCAACGTGTCCCGCAATACCAGCATTTTACGATCAGGATTTTTTTGATCTTTCGGCGCCAATGACGGGTCTAACTCCAAAACCAAATGCAACCGAACCGCCTTACCGTCGGCCAGCGTTGTTGCCAGGTAATTGGTTTTTTCATCCTCAGTCAAGCTGAACATGTACCCAGCTACCCTGGGAGCCGGCGCAGCAGCAGCCGCCGCGGCATTCTGCTTTGCGATTGGAATCGCCACCGCCACCGCCACGCCAACCGTCACGATCACTGCCAAAACCAGCCCTACGATATACTTCACCATTCGTTGTCCCTCCATCGTCAAAATAAAAAGCGACCGGATTACGCCGGTCACCATCAACAATTCATTCACTGCCGGCAACCTGGCAATCATAAGCGTTTTACGCTGTTAGACCCAAGGCTTTGCGTCCCCGCCTTTCGACAGGTTTGCTCAATATTTTGTTATTTCTTTGAATATCATTCTACTATACTTTTGAGAAAAACAATAGTTTACTGAAAGAAATATTTATATCGCGATTTAAGGGTCACAAATCCCGCGCACAAAGTTGAATATCGGCGCGCAAGACAAATTTGTGTTTTTGCCAAAACGCCAGCCCCGCGTTCAAATACCGGGGTAGTTCAGCGTTATCGCGGTCGGCGTCGCTTTGATCACGATATCATTGCCGGCATACTTATAAGGATGCGTGCTGATCCAGATCACATCTTCCGCGGCTGAAGCCTTGATGCGGATGCTGAGAGCCGAAGCAACCCCGTGCAGCAGGGAGAATTTTCGCGGCGCGCTGTCTTCCGGCGTAAAGGTATGCGAGCCAAATTCCTTTTCGCCTGCCAACAAGCGGACTTCCACTTTTTTCACCTTGTAAATTTTCTCAACATCGCCGCTAACCGAATTCGGGTTGGCGAGATGGTACTTTTGCCAAAACGCATCCTCAATGGATATGGTAATCGTATTGGGACCAAATGAGGCTGCCGATACAGGCAAACACAGCAACGTCATCAACAATAAAACCATGAGCAAAATTCGGGTCGATCGCATGAATATCCCTCGCTTTCAAAAACACTTCATTATTATTGTTTCTGTCTCCAGGCAACAAATCCTGCCAGACAGCCTGCAGAAAAACCCGACTGGTCATACCGAGCGGCGAAACATTGCAGGTCATCGCCAAATAATTGCAGGATTTTTGCTGACGAAAGCGAAAATACTCTACCATCGCGTTAATGAAGAATGATTGTTTTGAGGAAGTAATGGTTAGTTTTAAGCACAAGCTGGTTTTGCTGCTGGTCGCAATCAGTTTCGGATCACTGGCGCTGTTGTCGGCCTACAACGGCTATGCGACTATGCGCGACAACGAGCTGGACCTACAGGAATATCGCAGCACTTTGTACGAACTGTTCGATATCCGGATCAAATCGCAGGTCGAAACTGCTCATAGCCTGGTCGGTGAAGTCTACCGCCAGCAGCAGGCAGGTTTGCTTAGCGAGGCTGCCGCCAAACGGCACGCTGCCGAATTGATTAGGCAATTGCGGTTTGATAGGGACAATTATTTTTGGATCGACACCGTAGACGGAGTGAATGTCGTCTTGCTCGGCCGCAGTACTGAAGGACAGAATCGTTACCAGGATGTCGACCCAACCGGCAAAAAGTTGATCCAAGAAATCATCCGCAATGGAATGAAACCCGGCGGCGGCTTCAGCGACTATCTTTTTCCCAAACCCAATCAGAGCGAAGCTGTCGGCAAACGCAGCTATTCGCTGTTGTTTAAACCTTATGGCTGGGTCATCGGTACCGGCAACTGGACCGACGATATCGAAAATCTGCTGGCCGCAAAGGCGGCAAAAAATCAACAGAAGTTGCAGCAAAACGTCACTTATAGCCTGGGAATCAGTCTAACCTGCTTATTGATCGCTTGCTTGACAGCAGTTTGGCTCGGTCGAAAAATGGCGACGCCAATCCACGAAATTGTTGCCCGGGTCCAAGAGATTGCCGCCGGTAATTTTAGCAACCCAGTCAAAATCCAAGGCCGCGACGAGCTGTCCAATTTGGCTGAAAACATTAATCGCATGCGAATCAAGCTGGCGGAATCAATCGAGGCGTTGACCCTGTCCAACGAAGAACTGCAGGCCAACAACGATGAAATCAAAGCGCTATATTCCCAAATTTCCGCTACTGAACAAGACCTGGAAACGCAAGTTGAAGAGCTCAAGCAAAAAAAACAGGCTCTGCAGCTAAGCGAAGATCGATTTGAATTTGCCATTGAAGCAGCCGAAAATGCAATCTTCGACCTCGATCTGCAAACTAATCGCTACGTCGTTCCGCCAAATTGGGGAAAGAACTTAAAAATTCCAGATGTGTCAAAATTGGCAGATTTTGTCGCGCTTGTGCATCCAGATGATCTAGCGACTCGGGCCGGCCCTGTAGGAAGCAATATCATGCCGCAGCAGAATGCCTACGCCAAAGAATACCGGGTCCGCTCCTTATCCGGCGAATATATCTGGGTGCTGGCCCGGGGCAGGGTTGTTCGCGACATCGCCGGGGCGCCGATTCGATTGATTGGGGCGTTGACCAACATCTCCGATATCAAAAATCGCGAAATGGAAATTGAACATCTGGCTTTCCACGATCACCTGACCGGCCTGTTCAATCGGCGCGGCTTCCAAAAAGAGGTCGCCGCAATGCTAGGCGCATCGACCAACGAGAAAGTGTTGATCGCCCTGTTGGATTTTGATGACTTCAAATTGATCAATGACGTTCATGGACAATCCACCGGCGATGAAATTTTGCGCGCTTTCGGCAACTACCTGCGCGCATCGCTTAGCAAAGAAGCAGTCATTGCCCGCCAGGGCGGCGATGAGTTCCTTATCTGTTTACCGGACGCAGACAATAGCGCAGCCAACCTACTCGCCAAGACATGCCTCGTTGACCAGTCGTTTGACACCGAGAACGGTTCTTTTATGATCCAGGTAAGCGGCGGCATGGCTTTTTTCTCCGAACACGGGAAGACATTGGAAATTTTGTTGCGCAAAGCCGACCTGGCGTTAAACCAAGCCAAGCGTTCTGGCAAACAACAATGCCTGTGCTATGAAGATAGCATGCAAGAGCCGGTGCAGCGACGACACGATTTGCTTGAAGGCCTCAAACGGGCCTTGGCGGACCAACACCTCCACCTGGTTTTTCAACCGATTTATCAATTCTCGCCAAGCGGCCCCCAATTGCACGGATTTGAAGCGCTGCTCCGTTGGAACAGCCCAAAGTTGGGCTTTGTTTCTCCTGCCGAATTTATCCCCGTGGCGGAAGAAAGCGATATTATCATTTCCATCGGCGCCTGGGTCCTGCGAGAAGCTTGCCGGTTTGCTGTTACAGCCGAACACCCCGAGCAAGGCTATCCCTCCATCTCAGTAAATGTTTCGGTCCGCCAGTTACTGCATGATGGATTTATAGAAATAGTCCGAGCTACGCTCCAGGAAACAAGCTTGCCGGCAGAAAAACTTCAGCTGGAAATCACCGAAAGTTTATTGATGCACGATGTTGCAACCGGCGTGCAGCGCCTTAACGAGCTGCGACAAATGGGCATCGGCGTTTCGCTGGATGACTTTGGCACCGGTTTTTCTTCGTTGACCTATTTGCAGCAATTGCCAATCAGCGTATTGAAGTTGGACAAAGGGTTTGTCGAAACCCTCGGCACGGCGACGGAAACAAATTCTCAGTTCATGATTTACAACCTGATCCGCATCGCCCATCACTTTGGTTACCGCGTCGTAGCGGAAGGCGTGGAAACGATGGCGCAGCGAGATGCCCTGGTCAAAGGCGACTGCGATTATTATCAGGGATATCTGTTCAACAAACCGCTGTCGCCTGACCAAGCGTTAGCGGTTGCCCACGACAGATAAAGGACTGCAAGGAAAAAAAAAAGAGTCTACTGGTAAAACAACTGTTTCGCCAGTAGACTCTTTTGAATTTCCAGGGACAAAATGTTTAATAGTTATCTGCCAACAATTCGAAATAACCTTGCGGATGCAGACAAGTCGGGCAAATTTCTGGCGCAGACGCGCCTTTATGGATATAACCGCAGTTTTCACATTTCCACTCGACTTCCGTCGATTTTTGGAAAACTTCGCCGTTGATCAGATTGGCAAGCAGTTTGCGATAGCGGGCCTCATGGTGCTGTTCGACTTCAGCGATCTTGCGAAAAGCCTGAGCAACTTCGGGAAATCCTTCGCTTGCCGCCACGTCGGCAAAAGCCGGATAGAGCTCAACCCATTCTTCATTTTCACCATCGGCAGCCGCTTTCAGATTGCATTTGGTATCACCCATGGCAACCGGATAAGAGGCCGTAATCTCGACCATCGTCTCATTCAGGCTGGCGACCAGAAACTTAAAGAAGCGTTTGGCATGCTCTTTTTCGTTCTCTGCCGTTTCTAAAAAAATATTGGAGATTTGGACCAGATTCTCTTTTTTCGCGATCGACGCATAATACGTATATCGGGTCCGCGCCTGTGATTCACCGGCAAACGCCTTCATCAGGTTTTCTGCCGTCTTGGTTCCTTGCAATGATTTCATTAAATCACTCCCTACCTAGTATTTATTTATAGTAACGTCTTCTCCGCCGGAGTGCGAGAATCCTTTGCCAAAGAAATAAAACTTCCTATCGCAAAAAATCTGTTACCCATTTATCATTTTAGGCCAGCACGCATTTTCTGCAGGAATCTCGCCAGCTTTGTGGAAGTGTCGTTCTATAGGAGAGTGATTCTGATGGAGTACCTGAACCCGGTTCTCGGCCCATCGCTGAATGACGACCTGGAAACCAACAGCGAAGGCCGCGAAGTCTACAAATACGACTGCCACAATCTACCGATCTGCATGTCCTATGGAAAAACTTTTTCCGGTTGCAAAGCCGGCTTTCTCTCGCGAAATCGCTGCAGCCGCGGCGAAAAGATGCAAATCAGAATTCTCAATGACATGAACAGCCACGCAATCCACCGGCCAGACAAGCCTTCTCGCCGCGATGTAGAAAAATATGTTGCCGGCATAGAATAGATTTTCGTTGACACAGGGAGATCGAACCCCTAACCTCTAAAACGAAATCTATTAAGTCTGCTATCATGCAGTTTGACTATTTTCACAAACTCATTCCCTTTGTCGCGTAAGCTCCGGCAAGCGCAGCAATTTAATATATTCCCGCTGCGCCTGCAGTTCACGTTCAGCGATATAATGCACAAAGGCTTGGGGATTGTCCCAGCTGGATTCAAGAGCCTGGATGTATTCGTGTTTAAACGCCGGGGGAATGATTACCGGAGGATACCCTGCTCGTAGCAAGGCATGATTCATCAGTAGCCGGGCTACTCTTCCATTGCCGTCTTCAAAGGGGTGAACCATGACTACCGTGTGGTGTATTTCGGCAGCATATTCGACCGGATGCAAAGATTTTTTCATTTCCGGCAGCTCGACCACCAATCGTTTCATAACGTCTGGGATTTCTTCATAACCTGGGATTTTGTCGTTATTCGCTGATCCAATGATTAAGACGTTGGTCGCGCGGTAGTTCCCCGCCGCATCGCCGATACGGGGTTGAAAACACAGTTCATGCATTTTTTTTATGTCTTGTTCGGTTATATCGGAGGTCAGCGCCATGGTCCAAAGGTAGTCAAAAGCTTTGGCGTGCCCAATGGTGTCAAGGTGATCTTTCAACGGCTTGCCGCTTACAGTGATTCCGGTTTCAAGGACTACTTTTGTTTCTGATTCGGTGAGGGTGTTTCCCTCGATCGCGTTGGATGAGTAGGTTAATCCGATTCGAAAATACTCTCGCAGATTATGAATCCGGCTCTGATCCAGGGGCCGCGCCTGGTTAATTCGTTCTTGATTTTCGTCTATTTTTTCAAGCATGGTTAGCATTTCATTGCTCCTTTGTTAATTGCATATTCCGGCGTATCCGGACAGTGAATCTGGATTTATCCGGACACGATACCGGCAACATCCGGACAGTAATCCGGAGGCATCCGGACACTTGTCGGGCGATTTGATTGTACTCTGATTTAGCAACCCACATCAATCTTTTGCGTGCAAAATCCGTCAGGCAGTGCCGACTATTTTCTCGGCCATCACCTCCCTCATGGATTTTTTGGAGTCCAGAGCCAGGATATAGGCATTGTGGATGACCCTGTCCATAATGGCATCGGCGATTGTCGGATCCGGAAATAGTTCGTACCACTTCGTGTGGGCAATCTGACCGGCTAGAATGGTAGATGCCTTATTGTAACGGCTTTCAACGATTTCGAGAATGTCCCGGCTTTCTTCAAGAGTATAGGCTTTCAGGCCGATGTCGTCCAGGATGAGCAGCTTGATTTTTTGGAGATTCTTCATGAACTTGGAATACTGATTTTCACTTTTTGCCGCCTGAATTTCAAGCAGCAGTTCTGGGATTCGAAAGTAGCGGGTGGCGTAATTGTGTCGGCAGGCAACATTGCCCACGGCGCAGATGAGACAGGTTTTGCCGCTGCCGGTTTTGCCGGAAACCACGATATTGAGCTTTTGCTCGATAAAAGTGCAGGCGGCGAGTTTCTGGATCAATTTTTTATCGATGGAGCGTTCGGTGGAGTAGTCAATATCTTCGACAAACGCATTGATTCCCAGTGCGGCGCTATTCAAAAGCCTTTTGATCCGGGAGTTTTTCCTGGCCAGCCATTCTTTTTCAACCATCATCTCGAACCGTTCTTCAAAGCCCAGCTCCTGAAGGTCCGAATCCGAATCGTTCATCATTTGCGCCATCACTTTCAGCTTCAAGTCTCGCAGTTTGTCTAGGGTGGGGTTCTTAAACACGGATGCCACCTCCTGCATAGGCGCTGATTCCGCGAACATTATCATGTTTGACGATGACTTCCGGATTCTGTCGGGGCATTTTGACCGAGTGCTGTTTGGCGATGAGTGCGAGATATTTGTAAGAACAGGTTTTGTTGTCCAAGGCTTCCCTGCTGGCGCTTTCCATGACGTGCGCCGGATAGAGTTTGGCCAGTCGCATCACTCCCATGCAGGCGCGATAGGTCTGTACCGGATACTCACGACTGTGCAGAATATGCCGGATGAGTTCCTTGGTGTTTGGCCCGATTTTTTCCGCCCAGGACAGGAACCGATCCGAATTCCAGCCAAAAACGGCTTTGTGTTGTTCCGGCATGTGATCGGGCAAGGTGGTGTAACGGCTGAACTTATTGTAGCTACGCGCACAAGCGCCGATTCTTTCACTTCCCCGGTATATTTCAATGACGTTTGAGGTCGCACGGACGGAGCAACGCTGCCCGGCATGGGAATAGTGAACGCCGTAGAAGAAGCCTTCATATTCGACATGGTAATTGAACCCTATTTTGGCTTCTTTCCAGTCGGCGTGTTCGTATCTTCTTGCAGGCAATGCCTGCAAGAACGGCTTATCTATCTGTTCAAAGGCGGTCTTTCGATTGCCTTCCAGTTTTTGAAACGGACGGTGGATGAATTTTTCCACTTCTTCGGCAATCGCCTGGTTGATTTCTAACAAACTGAAGAATTGGTGATTTCGCAGGGCTGCAAGGATCCGGCGGGAAACATTGCCCACCATATTCTCATCGGCGGCTTTATTTTTTGGCTTGCCGGCCCGGGCGGGAACCAGGGTTGTCCGGTAATGCCGCGCCAGTTCACTGTAGCTTTTATTCAGTACAGGGTCAACTCGATCCGCGGTGGTCACGGCGGTTTTGGTATTGTCGGGAATGGTGACTTTGGGAACTCCGCCGAAGTATTCATAGGCGCTAGCGTGGGCATCGAGCCAGTTTGCCAGCTTCATATCCGCATAAGCATGAACAAAGGGATAGGCGCTGGCCGGCAGAACGGCGACAAATATACTCGTATCTTTGATTTCTCCTGTTTCCGGGTCTGTATAGCTAAGGGTTTGGCCTGCCCAGTCAACCTGGACTTCCTCGCCGCCCTTGTGCTCGATATGGATTGTGAGCTGGTTTTGCTTCTTGAAACTGCGATACCGCTCGCAAAATTGGGTATACATGACGCCGTCTGGATATTTTGCTTTATATTCTTCCCATAGGAGCATCAACGTTACGCTTTTCTTCTTCATCTCATAGAAAATGGTTTCGAGGTCTGGTTCAGGGGGCGTTTTCTTCTGACCGACTGAGGGATGGAGCAAGGACACGAGCTGTTTGTCGCTCAAGTCAATTGGCCAGCTAATCCCTGCTTTTTCGGCCCGTTCCAGAATTTCCGACACGGTGCTTTTGCCACAATTGCAGGATTGGCCGATTTCTCGCAGCGATAATCCGACTTCATGTTTAAGCCGCAATATTTCTCGCGTTTT
>JBGSKE010000339.1:0-7110 GCA_041741355.1 Negativicutes bacterium
CCCTCAGCCAGGAACCGTTTCTCTTCCGTAGCGAAATGCTCCACCGTGTATTCGATCAATTCGTCCAATATGATGCCTGCCGCGCTTTGCGGCTCGCCGTTGACCACATTTTCATGCAGACGATTGACCAGTGCAAAGAGTTGCTGATGCTGCTCGTCGATTTCCGCTAACCCCAGCAGATATTTGTCGCTCCATTCCATAAAAGCCATGCTCGCTCATCCTTTCGCCTGTTTTAAATTCCACTGATTCCTTTCCAGCCCGTTCCGGGCGGAATTCGCTGCAGCGTACTGCAGCGCTGGATATAGACAGTTAGCAGTTGATCTTCCGGACAGATTTCCTGACATTGCCGAAAAATTTTTTCCGCCTGAATAAAATGTCCCTGTTTGTATAGCGCGATTGCTTCGGCGAGTAGTGGCGCCGTTTCAGCTTTTAATCGTTTCAATCCATCCGGGTCGCAGTCAAACACCTCATAAATTTTTACCGGCTGCTGCTTGCCTTTAACTTTGACGGTATCCACTTCGCGAATATGAAAATGTTCCGGATGCTCCAATTTATGGTAAGCAGCCTCCGACAGCAAAGTATCGATCCCATAGACTTTGGTCGCGCTTTCCAGCCGCGAGGCCAGATTGACCGAATCGCCGATTACCGTGGTATCCATGCGCGCGCTGGTTCCGACCGTGCCAAATGTCACACCGCCATGATGAATCCCAACACCGATCTGTATCGGCGCCCCGCTGTTTTCTTGATTACGTTGCTGCAATTGGCGCCTGAGTTCGATCACGGCGCGCAAGGCATCGTCCGATCCGTCCGGGAACAAACCCATGATCGCATCACCGATGAATTTGTCGATGAAACCATTGTTTTTGGTAATCACATCCACGGCGATGTCCAGGTATTGGTTGATGAAGGCAAATAACTCCGCGTTGCTCATGGTTTCCGATATTTGGGTGTACGAACGAATATCTGTAAACAGGATCGTGAGTTCTTTTTCTACGTGATCGCCCGGCTCAATTTCCATGATATTTTGCTTGCCCAACATGTACAAAAATGCGTAGGGAACAAAACTGCTGATGGCTTTATTAACTGACCGCTCCTGTTCCCGCATCATCTTTTCTCTTTCAATGGCTGTTTTCTCAATTTCACGTTGGGTTTCCAATTTTGTCGACATATCGTTCACGGTATAGACCAACTGACCAATTTCGTCATGACGGCGAATATCTATTTTGGTAGAGAAGTCGCCTTCCGCTATTTTCTGCGCCGCTCTATTCACCTTGATGATTGGATTGATAATATGTCGAGCAGCTAATACCCCGACAACAAGGCCAATAATACACGCTAGCAGTGTGATGAATTCCAGCTGGCTGATAAACTTTTCCATTGAATAGATCAGGTCAACTTCAGGAATTACGATGATACTGATCCATTGCAGGTTTTTCATAGCGGCAATCGGATAGGCTAGCAGTAGCATTTTTTCGCCATTGTAGACGAACTGCAGCTCTATTTTGCGATTAACGGCATCCAATGTTTGAAATTTTTCTTTCAAAGCAGCGACGGCGTGGGCGAATAGCGAATTTTCACTGGAGTTGCCCAAGGTGGAGGCAATATACATCCCTTTCCTGGATGCGATAAAAATGGAGGCATTTTCAGTGATCGTCAAATTCTTGAGCAAATCATCAATCCAATTCAGTAGCATGGAACTGCCCAGAACTCCAATCAATTGATTGTCTGAAGAGTAAATCGGGTGGATCCCGGTGATCACAAGACCGCGTCCGGTTGCCGATGCATATACATCGGTCCAGCCCGGACGCTTCATCTCTCTACCTTTTAAATAGGGAGGCCGAAGGCGGGTATCATAAGCTGTCAGGCTTTTTATGTAGCCCTGGCGGCCCAGTAAAGTATCGTATTTATAGTAATTCAGCGTTTTTTGCTCAACATTGCTGTCCCAAACAATGAAACTACCGTCATCTTCACGACGGGCGCCGTATTCATCGCCGCCGGCCAGGCATAAGTAGTTGTTGGTAACTCGCGGAAACAGCTTGAGCATTTCGACAAAGTGTTTATCCCGTTGCGCTTGATTAGCAAAATCGATTTGTTTGTTTGTAATTACATTATGGTGAATTTGCTCAAGCAGAAGCGGTTCTGCCAAATAATGCGCCAACATTTTTGCAATATCGTCATTCACGATGGAAGAAACCCGCTTGGCATTTTCTTCTATGTTGCGCAAGCCAGTTGTATAGGATAGATACCCTGTGATCATCGCAAAAAATAATATCCCCACAGTAAAAATCAGCACGATCAGCCCACGGACCGATTTGTTTTTCATGAAGTCTATTATGAATGATTTCACGGCACCCTCCTTTGAGCATCTTACAAAACAAAAAGCAGAATAATTGCAATAATTTTATTTCGACAATACCAAAAAAAATTCCTGTTAATAACTGCCATTGCACAAAAAAACTCGCGACATGCGCGAGTTAAAATAGGATTGTTTATTGCCGTTTATAAGCGATGGGTTTCAAAGCATTGTTCGATCCAGCAAGTCGCCACCTGAGCATCAAAACGCAAAATGCAGTATTCCGGATCGGTTGCGCCTTTGGGGAAATGCGCAATAAACCAATCCTGCCACAACTCCTGCTTGATCGCCGCGTCGTGGATGATTTCGACGTTGCCCAGCAGCGTGACGCTATCACCGCCCAAAAAATAACAAACGCTGGCTTTGGGGTTCTGTTGAAAGTGCCCCGTTTTGGCGGAATGGCTGCCGGTAGCCATCCAGATCGTCCGGATTCCCGTCGCCCGGACCTTGGCCATGACGCAAATGCGCGGATAGCCCTCTTCGTTGATGGATGCCAGTGTCACTACCTCGCATTTCGCCAGCAAACCCGTTGCCTTGTCGATCATTTCTTTTTCCACAGTAAATCTCCCCCTATTTTTCAAGAACATATGTTTGTATTTATAGTATAACGGATGAATCGACGCCTGTAAAGTACACAAATTTTTTCAAACTATCATCTCTCTTCACGCCGCTTGCAGGCAAAAAAAGAAACGCCGCAATCACTTGCAGAGTCTCGGTTTAAATTAGGTGGGGTTTTGGCGGATTCGAACCCAGACCTGTTCGCTGTCAATGCATATCAGACTGATTTTTGACCAACCTGGCTGCCCTGCAGGGCAACGAAAAATATGCTCAGTCCCAAACCCGCCGGGCTGGAGTGACCAATGAAGATTCTTTGGACTTGCCACGACTATGGGTGAATTCATCTTTAAAACAAAAGAGAGGCTACCGATGGAGTCGGCAGCCTCAAAGATCACAATGCGTTTGGATTAGTTTGCCAGCGGATTTAAAACGTAAAACCAGACATTGCTTCTGCCATGTCCAGAGGTGTCGCCGGCCATTTTATCTCCTGCCCAATAATAAAGCGGCCATCCGCGGAACGTGTTTTGTTTTTGCCCGCTCGGATGCGTGATAACGCCAAACTCCTTTGGATCCATTCCTGCCGGAACCATCACTTTCTCCGTGTAGAATATCGGCCAACGCTGCACGCACTGACCAACGCAAGTTGCTTTGTTCTCGCTATCCCTTGTGTAAATGTATAGAGTCATTCCGTTGGAATCAGCCAGATAAGCATGTTCTCCCTGGTACATCACCTTGAACGGGGCAGCTGAAACTGTCTGGAAGGACCCTAGAACAAATACTGCCAGGAATGCCAAGGCCAGAATAGAAACCATTTTTTTCATAACATGCCACCTCCTTAATTCGGCGAAGAATCTTTCTCCACATTTTCAATATATCATTTCTCCCTATGAAAGTCCAGAAATTGGTTTATTATTCTGAAATTTAAAATTGATTCAGTGATTATTTACGCTTCATAAAAGAAAATGGCCAGCTGGTTTCGATATGGTATATTAAGGATATCAAAGATTTGGCGGTATTTAAGCGATATACCCGCTAATCACCCCTCCCTCTCGCGTCCCTCGGCCTCAACTCCAGCCCGCCCGCAGGCGGGCTTTCTTTATTGGCAGGAATTCACTGCCGTACGTCGAAACATGCTATAAAATATCAGGAGGTGACTTCCATGGAATACCCGGAGGCAAAAACGCGGCTGGCCCCATGCGGACTGGATTGCTCTCGCTGCGCCGATTACGCAGGAGGGGAAATCAAAAAAACGAGTGCATTGCTGATCGAGTTGCTGGGAAACTATCAACGCTTGGCCAAGATGAAATCCGATGCGGTTCCGGCGTTTCGCGGCTACGATCAGTTTCAGGAGGTGTTGACTTCCTTTGCCGGTGCAGCCTGCAGCGGTTGCCGCGGCAACCAGGTGCTTTGTCCCACTATCTGCGAAGCGCGCACTTGCCATAAAGAAAACAAGGTCGATTTCTGTTTCCAGTGCGGTAAATACCCCTGCGATAACCAGTTTGAAGGGAAATTGCGCGAGCGCTGGCTGGTGATCAACAACCGGATGAAGGAAATTGGGCCAGCTGTTTACTGCGAAGAGCAGGCCAAACTGCCGCGTTACTGAAAGGAGTTTTTGTGATGAAAAAGATCAGCCGCATCGGACTGGTCTGCATACTGGTCATGTTGTTTTGTTTACCGCCCCTGCAGGCCGCCCCGGTAAACTCGCTGAACCAGGCAATGCATTTTTTCCAGGGATATCAGGGTACCTTTGTGCTATTCGATGAAGTCGCCGATCAATATACCGTGTACAACCAGCCGCAAAGCGAAAAGCGGCTGACGCCCTGTTCATCGTTTAAGATTTATAACTCGTTGATCGCGCTGGAAACCGGGGTGGCTGCCGATGAGACGATGGTCATCGCCTGGAACGGCCAGCCGAGTTCGATCATTGCCTGGAACCAGGATCACACGATGGCTTCCGCGATACAGAACTCAGTCGTCTGGTATTATCAGGCGCTGGCTGAGCGGATTGGGCCGCAGCGGATGCAGCAGCATCTTGATTCCCTGCCTTACGGCAACCGGGATATTTCCGGCGGCATCAGCCGGTTTTGGCTCCATACGTCGCTTACAATCAGCGCCCGCGAGCAGGTTGATTTGCTGCGCCGGCTTTATCAGGATGATTTGCCGTTTTCATCGCGCAACATGGCCATAGTCCGCAAAATTATCATTCAGTCGGAGGCGAACGGGGTCCGGTTCTCCGGCAAAACGGGCTCTGCCTATGTTGGCGGTCAGTTAACGGTCGGTTGGTTTGTCGGCGCGGTGGAGCGGGACAATCGGCGCTATTTTTTTGCCGTGAATATCGAAGGGGCAAAAGAAGCCAGCGGCGTCAAAGCCCGCAGTATCGCCATCGATGTTTTGAAATCACTGGCGATTCTCCCCTGACGCCTCCCGCACATTCCCTTACCGCAACCGATGAGTTGGTCGTCGCTTTACGACTCCGGCGATTTTCATTACCTATTCCATTTCTTGCTGCTCTTTGTGTTTGCCGGCATCGACTCGTAGAGCATGAGGTAATGCGCTCGGCAGGGGCTGAAATGAATAATCATAGGAATTTTTCATTTCTGGGGTCCAGTTCTTCCGCGCCGTGACGATCTGGGCCACGCTGGGAAAGAAGTCCGATTCGCGGCAGACTCTGATTACTGCAGCTTTTTCCACCACCGGGTCGAGGTCGACCAGCATGATCAAAAAATCAATAATAGACCAGAGAGTAGTCAGAAGACCTCTTAGCAGCTAAATTTGGTAAAAAAAAGAAACGCCGCAATCGCTTGCAGCGTCTCGGTTTAAATATGGTGGGGTTAGGCGGACTCGAACCGCAGACCTCTTCGATGTCAACGAAGCGCTCTAACCAACTGAGCTATAACCCCAGATCAACTTGATGTCACGAAAGATAGTATAACACTAGCTTCCATCCCTTGTCAAGCCAAATGCACTAAACATACCCATATAACTAGTATAGGATACTATTGGCAATGACCAAACGCTGGATTTGGTTGGTTCCTTCGTAAATTTGCAACAATTTTGCGTCCCGCATCATTTTTTCCACCGGGTATTCTTTCATGTAGCCATAGCCACCCATGACCTGAACCGCGTCAGTTGTGACTTTCATCGCAACATCCGCAGACAGACATTTAGCCATGGCCGACTCCAGTTTATAGTCCTGCCCCTGATCTTTTAACCAGCAGGCTTTGTAGACGATGAGTCGGGCTGTTTCCACCGCCATCGCCATATCCGCGATCATAGCCTGAACCAATTGGAAAGAAGCGATTGGTTTGCCAAACTGTTGACGCTCTTTGGCATATTTACAGGCCGCTTGCAGGGCTGCATCCGCCAACCCAACTGCTACAGCGCCAACCAAGGGGCGCGCCGCATCCAGCGTCTTCATGGCGATTTTAAACCCTTCGCCTTCCCTGCCGATACGCATGCTTTCATGCACCCGTACATTGTCCAGAATTAGTTCGGTGGTGTTGGAAGGCCGCATGCCCATCTTGTCTTCTTTTTTCCCTACGGAAAAACCAGGCGTATCGCGATCCACAATGAAAGCGGTCAAGCCACGGATTCCTGCCGACTTGCGAGCATTGGCAAAAACAGTATAGACATCGGAAATGCCGCCATTGGTAATAAAACATTTGGTTCCATTGAGAACGTAGTATTCGCCGTCTCTTACGGCGGAAGTGGCCACGCCGCCCGCATCCGAGCCGGCGTTCGGCTCAGTCAGAGCAAACGCTGCCAGTTTCCCGTCGTTGAGGGCATCAAACATTTTGCGTTTTTGTTCTTCCGAGCCGGCCACTAATACCGGATAGGAAGCCAACGCGTTTGCTGCCGCCGAGGTAGCGACTCCGGCGCAGCCTTTGCCCAGTTCTTCATAAATCAGGGCGATAGACAACGCATCCAAGCCTGGACCGTCATACTCTTCCGGAACGACCAGATTCAAGATGCCGGCGTGGTGAAACTTTTGAATAAGGCCCGGTCGCATCTCGCTCTTTTCATCCATTTCATGAACATATGGGGTAATTTCTTTTGCTACTAATTCCTGCGCCATCTTTTTGAGGGCGATTTGATCTGCGGAGAAATTGAAATCCATTTGAGTCCTCCTTGATATTGTCAGCATGGGTAAAAACCCTTAGGCATAAGTATACCTTATACATCTTGGTTTGTTAAGATGG
>JBGSKE010000340.1:0-4487 GCA_041741355.1 Negativicutes bacterium
AACAGTTTTTATCGGTAGTCCTGAGAAAACAGTCAGACACCCTGGTGCGACTGACTGGCCTATGTTACCGAAGGGGCGTTCCCATCGAGAGCCTCTCCTACGCAACGGAACCGGAAAACGGTACCGTTCGGATTATGGCAGTCCTCAACTGCGGGCAACCGACGGCAGAACAATTGCGCCGTCAGGTATCCAATCTGGTCAATGTCGTGGGCGCTTCCCTGTCGGATGGCGCTATCACTCCGCACTGATCTTTTGAATCAAATTAATCAACAAATCATTGCTAAAGCAAAATTAGGAGGAATTTATTATGAAAAAACTCTACTATGATCAGGACGCCAACTGGGATCTCATGCTGGACCGCAAAGTCGCCGTCATCGGCTACGGCAGTCAGGGCCATGCTCACTCTCTCAACCTGAAGGAAAGCGGTGTCGATGTTACCGTCGGCCTGTACAAAGGCAGCAAATCCTGGGCCAAAGCCGAAGCCGCCGGCCTGAAAGTCGCGACCGTGGCCGAAGCAACTGCCCAGGCGGATGTTGTGATGATCTTGATCCCTGATGAAAAGCAAGCGGCAACCTTCCGCGAACACATCGCCCCCAATCTCAAATCCGGCGCCGCCCTGGCTTTTGCCCACGGCTTCAACATTCATTTCGGCCAGATTCAACCGGCCGATGATATTGATGTGTTCATGGTCGCCCCCAAAGGACCCGGGCATCTGGTCCGCCGTCAGTATACCGAAGGCGCCGGCGTCCCCTGTCTGCTGGCCGTTCATCAGAACAGCAGCGGTATGGCACATGAAATCGGCTTGGCTTATGCGCGCGGCATCGGCGGCACCCGGGCCGGCGTGCTGAACACGACTTTCAAGGAAGAAACCGAAACCGACCTGTTTGGCGAACAAGCCATCCTCTGCGGCGGCATCACCGCCCTGATCACCGCCGGATTCGAAACGTTGGTGGAAGCCGGTTACCAGCCGGAATCGGCCTATTTCGAGTGCATGCACGAAATGAAACTGATCGTCGATCTGATGTATGAAGGCGGCATGGCCGGTATGCGCTATTCGATCAGCGACACCGCCGAATTCGGCGACTATATGACCGGGTCGCGGATCATCACCGATGATACCCGAGCTGAAATGAAAAAGATCCTGGCGGAAATCCAGAACGGCACGTTCGCCAAGACCTGGATTCTGGAGAATCAGGCCAATCGCCCGGTGTTCAACGCGATGCGCCGTCAGGGAGCCGAACACCAGATCGAATCAGTCGGCAAAGAACTACGGGGTATGATGCCCTGGTTGAAAAAGTAGTTATGAAATGCACAGGTAGTCGCATTGTAATTGAATGTTTGCGGGAAAACAACGTCGATACCGTCTTCGGCTATCCCGGCGGCGCGATTCTACCGCTTTATGATGCGCTACGCGACGCTCCGCTGCGTCATATCCTGACAGTCCATGAACAGGGTGCGGCGCATGCAGCGGATGGGTATGCCCGCGCCTCCGGCAAGGTCGGCGTCTGTATCGCCACCTCCGGTCCCGGCGCGACCAATCTGGTCACCGGCCTGGCTACCGCCTATATGGATTCCGTGCCTGTTGTTGCCATCACCGGTCAGGTGGGGACTCCCCTGCTTGGCCGGGATGCCTTCCAGGGCGTGGATGTAACCGGCGTTACGATGCCGATCACCAAACATAATATTCTGGTTCAGGATATCCAAGAGTTGGCCGAATTGATGCGGGAAGCTTTTGCTATTGCCCGTGAAGGCCGGCCCGGGCCTGTGCTGGTAGACATCCCGCGTGATATATTAACTGCCGAATGTGAATTTCATAGTCAAACCAAGCCGCTCCAGTATACAGGCAATTGCTGCGCGAAACCGGACAAACGGATTTTGCAGCAGGCAGTTGACTTAATTCAAGCAGCGAAGAAACCGGTGATGATTGTCGGTGGCGGCGTTAGAGCCGGTAAAGCGCATGAAAAGGCAGTTGAGTTTGCCGCAGTCTGCAACCTGCCTGTCGTCAGTACATTGATGGGCTTAGGTACATTTAGTGAGGCAAATCGAGAATTTCTCGGCATGACCGGTATGCACGGACAACGAACCGCCAACCAGGCCGTTGCCAATGCCGATCTGATTATTGCGGTGGGAACCCGTTTCAGCGACCGGGTCACCGGTGATCGCAGCCAGTACGTGACTGGCAAGACGATCATTCAATTTGATATCGATTCTGGCGAAGTGGGTCGAAATATTGCCGCGAATCTGGAATTCATCGGTAACCTGGACTTGAATATTTCCTGCCTGACGCAAGAATTGTCCAAGGCCCCCCCGCTCCGCTTCCCTACTTGGTGGGAGAAAATTGAGTTATGGCGCAACGACGCTTTTGAACTTACCAACGATGAAGTCTTGAATCCCCAATGGATTATGCAGCATATGTCGCAGGCAACTGCGGCCAGCCCAGTGACTTGGACTACCGATGTCGGACAGCATCAAATGTGGGCGGCCCAACACCTGAATGTGAATCAGCCTCGCTCCTGGATCACTTCCGGCGGCATGGGCACGATGGGCTTTGGTCTGCCGGCAGCCATGGGCGCACAGCTTGCCTGCCCCGGTACACAGGTGGTTGCGATTTGCGGCGATGGCGGATTTAAGATGACCGGCATGGAACTCTATACGATTGCCAGCAACAACATTCCGTTGATTTGTGTTATTCTTGATAATCATATGTTGGGAATGGTCCGGCAATTACAATATGTATTTTGCGAACAACGCTATATGTCGGTGAGTTTGCCCCCGTTTGACTTTGTCGGCTTTGCCCGGATTTGCGGCGTACGTTCCCAGGCGGCCAATACGCCGGCAGAATTTGCCGCGGCTTTTGCCAGAGCGCTGTCACACCCCGGCCCTTCGGTCATTGTCGCCGATATTGCTGAGGATTTTATGGTTGATCCGATGGTGCAACCCGGACGTCCGATCGATCAATTTGTTGACCTTAAACCGGCACAAGAGGAGGTTGCCTGATATGTCCTATTCTTGGAATGACCTGGATAATCTTTTGCTATACCGGGGGATTTTACGCGACCCCTTGGTGCAACTGCTGCGCAGCGACGCCTCCGCAGCGGAAAAAACTGCCGCTCTGATCAAGGCGGCGGAAGAACTGTCGCTGGAAGGCGATATCATCTTTGAATATCTGCTGCATCTGTTGGCGGAAGATGAAAATCCGTTCAGTATTATGGCCGAAAAAAGCGATGGCCAGATCGGCGCCAGCCTGCAACAAGCGGTGGTGCGGGATATTACGCAATTGCAGCAGTTTTTTCAGTCTAACCAGGTCACGCCTGCAGACGATTTTCTGCTAAACTATCAACCCACCCGTTCGATCCCCCGCGCCTTTATCAACCCGTTGCGACAGGCGCTTAAATCCCCGGCTGCGACAGACGCTTCGCTAACAGCGCTGGCAACCTTCACTGATCACTATGTGAGGCATGGTTATGGCGACATGGCCCGTTATACCGTGTTTCGCTGGGATCTCGAATTAGGGCTTGTTCCTGTGCGTCACCCGGATCGAGTCCAGATGGACGACCTGATCGGTTATGAACGGCAGAAGGCAGTCCTGACCCAGAATACGGAAGCTTTTGTCGCTGGAAAGCCCGCTAATAACGTTCTGCTCGTCGGCTCACGGGGAACCGGAAAATCTTCTTCGGTCAAAGCGCTGCTTAACCAGTACGCGGACCTGGGCTTACGGTTGGTGGAAATCACCAAACATGACCTGCGTCATCTTTCTTCGATTATGCAAGCCTTGCGTGAACGCGGCAAAAAATTCATTTTGTTCATGGATGATCTTTCGTTCGAGGAATTTGAAATCGAATACCGCCATCTGAAGTCAATGATGGAAGGCGGCGTGGAAACGAAGCCGGACAATGTGCTGATTTATGCCACATCCAATCGGCGGCATTTGATTAAAGAAACCTGGAATGACAGGACCGGCGCCAATGCCGATGACATTCATTCCTGGGACACCATCAATGAAAAAATCTCGCTGTCGGATCGGTTTGGCATAACCTTGACCTTTGCCCCGCCAAATCAAGATGAATATCTGCGGATTGTCGAATCGATGGCCCGCAAACGAAACATTTGTCTACCTTCGTCAGAGCTTCGCGCTGAAGCGATCAAATGGGAAACAGCCCATTCCGGCCGATCCGGGCGAATCGCCCAACAGTTCATCGCCCATCTTGAGGGCCGCGATATTGCTTGATTTTCCTTCGGGAACCGCTGAAAATCCCGTGTCATAAATCATTGCATATATACAAAGAACGCCGAATTGCCAGTTGATGCTAGCAATTCGGCGTTCTTAATTTTTTGTTGTATTCTACACAACCTGGCTAATATGCAGGGCTTTGAACTTGCCGCTGGCTTTGGCCGCCTTGTTCAGCTGAATTAGGCAGCCTGGACAGCCGGTCACGACAATGTCCGCCCCGGTCGCCTCAATGTTTTGCCGCTTCTTGTCAATCACC
>JBGSKE010000341.1:0-3616 GCA_041741355.1 Negativicutes bacterium
GCCTTTTAGCACGCCATTTTCCAATACCGGAACGCACAAAATGGCGGACGCCTTTTTGGTCGTAACCGATACGAGGATTTCTGATACATAGCTCTTCTTTGTGTTGACAACCCGCTTAAAATATTCGCGCGTTGCCAGTTGAGCCGTCGTGCCGTTCGGGCGAATCGAAAAGCCGTTCAGGTATACAAAGGTCATCTGGTCCAGCTTGCCAATGCGTTTTAACGCATCGCCCATCGTTTGCTTCAACACGTTTTGGTCATCGATATTTCGCATTTGCGGCATGCTCGCGGTAGCTTCGAGTTGCAGCATGATTTCATTGATCTGGGCCTGCACTCTGCCTGCATAGTCCGAGGCGATTGATTGGGCCGTTTCATCAACACTCGTGGTCAAGTAGCTGTTCGCATAATAATGACTGGTTCCTGCCATTGCGCCAAGCGCCAGCAGCAATATGATTCCCCCTGTAACCATGAGCCGGACCCTGATACTATTGAACCCACTCGTCATACGCTTGCTCTCCCTTCTTAACGATTAAAGGCAATCCGTTACCTTAACAACACAAAAAAAATAACACCAGGCAATTTCCGAATGCTGGTGTTGAAAAACTTTAAAAAAAATAAAGCTGCAACCTGGCAATCATGGGATAATCCATCCTGTAGACCCAAGGCTTTGCGTCCCTATCTTTCGACAGGTTTGCCAAAGAAATATTTAGTTGTCAATAAAAGTATTATAACTCTATTCAATTGAGAAATGCTAGATTTTTCTAATAAAAAATCAGATTTTCATCGGCTTTTGCAGAGCAACCAGATTTGTTCTTCGCCATTGCAGTTGATCGTAAAAATTGAGGCCGGTAGAATTATTGCAATCAGCCAACAAGTCCATTCGCCTTACGCCTTGCTGCTTTGCCCATTCTGCCAATGCGTCAAGTAGTCTTTTTCCTATGCCTTGACCACGAAATCTTTCTTCGACAACTACATCTTCAATGAGCGCTTTCCAGCCGCCGGCTGCGGTGGAAATTAACAGCTGCGCCGAACACATGCCGATCACTTGTTGCTGATGCTCCGCCACAATTAAATGGCGTCCTTCAGGATGGTTGAAAAACAGCTCCAACCCGGCGCGTTGTTTATCCCTGTCCGCTGCAAAGTCCTCCTCCACGGCAAACAGCACTGAAATCAGTTCCACCAAGGCATCGACGTCTTCAAACCGAGCCGGTCGAATGAGCAGGTCTATTGTCACGAACGCATCCCCTCTCCCGCAGATATGTCGAGTTGTTCTGAACTACGATATTACGCAATTTCTGCCCATCCGTTACCTTGATACATAACCATGTCCGCTGTCTTGATAATACTGGCCGAAGTATCCTCGCGACTGATCACCGCAATAGGCACTCAGCCTTGCAATTTAGCTAATATCGAATTAAATTCTTCATCAGTGGCTATTTCGCCAGACAGACAAGGATGCTCTTTATTCTGCCAATAAGATAAACTCCTCATGTTTTTTCTCACTATTTTTTCTGCAAAACCCCTGGTCATGGAAGAGTCTAGGCTCATAAAAAACTGAACTCCCCCTTCAAAAATTTCTTCACAAGATTTCACTTGTTTATCCTCGTTGACACAGTGAATACAAAACGATTCCTTGTCTGTTTCCAATCCGATTACACTATCACTATCTAAGGGCATTGAACAAGCTGCGCAGAATTTCATTTTTTTACACCGTCCTTTTTTTATTTCTTTCTTACATCTCTAATAGTCGGTAATGGTGTTCGGACAAAGGGCTAAATCCATGCTTTTGATATAACGATAAAGCAGGCAAATTATCTTTTACGACCTGTAAATACAATCGATCTGCACCGCAAGACAGAGACCAATTGACCAGAGAACGGAGCAGAGCTGTCGCCGCCCCTTTCCCACGGTGTTCTGCGTCAACGACGATATTACTCAGGCCAGCCCAGCCTCGCTCTCCCACCACGGTTCCTAGTGCGATCAACTTGCCGTTATCACGGAGGCTAACGAACGACTTCTTCGGACCAATTGCGGAAAAAATATGGACATACCCAGCATAACGAGCAGGTGAGTACCCTTCTAATCTGATAAAATCATGAATCCACTCACTGCTTGCTTCTGCCGCGAACTCAGTCGTAAACTGATCAGACTGCGCAGGGGCAGCCAGCACTTCAGCACATGACGCAACCATCGTGTAGCATTCAAATATCTTATGATATCCGCTAGAATGCAGGATCCCGTCTAATTCTGCTGGTGACGACTCGCTGATATGGAAGCAAGGTAAAAGTGAACGCAGCCGATAGAATTCCTCAACAAATTCCAGCCAGTCCCCGTACTCAGGAATTGCGCCGCCTGTATACACAGAATTTGCCCGCTTTGTTACATCCATATTGGCCCGCAATCTCCACTCTCCCAGCGTTTGCTGGATGTATGAAGGCCAACTATTGGCTGCGAGTTCTTCAATGAATCGAACGAGTTTATTGTCTTTCTCCACCGTGTCTCCCCCTGTTTCGGATATTACATGCTAGGATTTCATAGCATTTCTTCTCATTTCGTCTGCCGCATTTTTGGGCTGTCAGCCCACGCCAAAGTGAAAGGTCCCTATGCCATTTTTATAAAAGTAGTTGATGGAAGTGAATTCCGGGTTGATTTTGAGGCTTTGAAATGTCGTAAAGTTGCCGCTGGAGTCAACGATCCGTATATCCCATAAACATACTTCGCTATCGATGTTCACAACAACATTCCTTTGCGCCCCGAGCCGCAGCTCCTGACCCGCAAGAACCTCCTGCCAATCTTCAGCATCTGCCGGCGACACAAATATTGCGGTGATGTGATGCGGAGAATTATTAATGACAGTCATGGTTTGCCGCCTTACCTTTTCGTAAGAAGCAGGCGCACGATTGCCCAACCACTCGGTGTTGGCTGAATTCCGCCAGCCGCGGAATTTTTGGTTGCTTTCCGTAATCCGAAGCTCAAATAGACCGGACTCGATTCCTTCATAATATTTTCCCCGCAAAGTAAATCCCCACTCGTCGGCAAGGGTTCCCTTGACTCGGCTACTCAACCCCGTGTCTGAACAATATACGCCGGATACGGTTTTTCCTTCCTGCTGCAGGTTCAGCGCTCCCTGATTGGTTATCCATACTCCGGTCCAATTTTGATAAGCGGATGCCTGCGCGCTCATTGGCGACATGCACAACAATGCTACAAAGACTAATAACATAAGCACTCCGGTGAGTCTTCCATAAATCTGCATCTCTGGTTCCTCCCCCGCACAATTTTTCGTATCGCCGATTTTTCTTGTTCGCCCGGGCTATTTCATTGCTACTGGTTGCGTTTAAACTATTCGACGTTTATTCGCCATTCCCTGTCGTATGGCGGCATTCCTTGTCGCATGAGTTAAAGTTGTACGTTCCTTACAAAAAGAATAACTCCTTCAGCAGATGATCGAAACAGACCTGTTACCCCGGAGATTAAACTCTTTATTTCGTCATCAGCAGCAGGTAGCGTCAAACACGACGACGAAATATAGACCAGAGTTTTGTGTTCCGAATAAAAAGGAAAACCGAGCAGCGAACCCAAAACCGCTCAAAGAAAACCTGTTTTTTTGGCAAACG
>JBGSKE010000342.1:0-3621 GCA_041741355.1 Negativicutes bacterium
TCGCCCTTCTTCACCACGCCACCGGGTGAAGCGGCTTTCACCGCCGCCACAATAACATCACCGATATTGGCAACTCGCCGGAAGGATCCTCCCATAACTCGGATGCAGAGGATTTCTTTTGCGCCTGTATTATCAGCAACGCTGAGTCTTGTTTCTTGTTGAATCATGCTATTACCTCCTTTGGTCCCAGGCGGCTATTTTGCTTTTTCGACGATTTCAACTAAGCGCCAACGCTTATCCTTGGAGATGGGGCGGGTTTCCATAATTTTGACTTTGTCTCCAACGTTGCTTTCGTTGTTTTCATCATGCGCTTTAAATTTAACTGTCTGTCGAACAGACTTGGAGTAAAGAGAGTGTTGCACAAGACGTTCGACAGCAACAACCACCGTTTTTTCCATTTTGTTGCTGACAACTGTTCCCATCTTGGTTTTTCGTTCATTTCTATCCGTCACTTTTCCGTAGCCTCCTTCCTTTGAGAAGACTCTAAGCCCGTTGGGCTTTGATCTCAGTTTCTCGTTGGATTGTTTTGATCCGGGCTATAGCCTTTTTGACTTCGCGAATCCGCATCGGATTCTCCAGTTGTCCTGTTGCGATTTGGAACCGCAGATTGAAAAGTTCTTCCTTCAAACCGGCAATCTTCTGATCCATTTCAGCTGCATTCATATCTCTGATTTCTTTAGCCTTCATCAATCTCGCCACCTGCTTCCACATCGAGCTGTCCGGCCTTATCGCCTACCACAAACTTCGTTTTAATAGGCAATTTGTGTGCAGCGAGTCGGAATGCTTCCCGCGCAACTTCTTCAGTGACTCCGGCCATCTCAAACATAATTCTGCCTGGTTTAACAACGGCTACCCAATATTCCGGTGAGCCTTTGCCGCTACCCATACGGGTTTCAGCTGGTTTGGACGTTACAGGTTTGTCCGGGAATATTTTGATCCAAACTTGACCACCACGTTTGATGTAACGGGTCATCGCGATACGAGCCGCTTCGATCTGACGATTGGTAATCCAGGAAGGTTCCAGCGCCGCTAGGCCAAATTCACCGAACGCAACTGTGTTGCCTCTATTCGCTTGACCTTTCATCCGTCCGCGGAATTGCTTACGATGCTTTACTCTTTTCGGCAATAACATTAGTTTCCAGCCCCCTCACCTTGAGGATTCGGTGCTTGCTGTCTGACTGGTTTGCCGGTCGGAATCACTTCGCCGCGGTAAATCCAAACTTTCACGCCAATGCGTCCGAATGTCGTGTGGGCTTCAGCAGTTCCGTAATTGATGTCGGCCCGCAGTGTGTGCAAGGGAATACTCCCTTCGCGATAGGCTTCAGTCCGAGCAATTTCAGCACCGCCAAGTCGTCCGGCCACCATCACTTTGATGCCTTTGGCGCCGATCCGCATCGTCCGACCAACAGTTTGTTTCATTACGCGGCGGAATGCCATACGTTTTTCCAGTTGCGCCGCTACATTGGCAGCTACCAGGGTCGCATCCATTTCAGCCTGCTTGATTTCAGCAATGTTGACGTCAATGGTTTTGTCAGTCAGTTTTTTCAGCGCTTTTTTCAGTTCTTCTATGCTGGCCCCGCCCCGACCGATAACCATGCCAGGCTTCGCGGTGTGCAGCGTAACCTTGATCCGGTTGGCAGCGCGCTCAATTTCGACTTTGGCCAAGCTAGCCGTCGCCAATTTTGTGTTGAGAAATTTTCTGATCTTCATATCTTCATGAAGATTCGTTGCATAGTCCTTGTCTGCGTACCACCGGGCGTCCCAAGTCTTGATGATACCGATGCGAAGACCATGCGGATTGACTTTCTGTCCCACTGCGATTCCCTCCTCCGCCTCGTTATCTTTCCTTAACCACAACAGTCACATGGCTGCTGCGCTTAAGGATTTTGAATGCCTGTCCCCGGGAACGGGGATGTACCCTCTTCATCGTCGGCCCTTGATCAACAAAAGCCGCAGACACGAACAATGCATCCGAATTCATGTCATAATTGTTCTCTGCATTAGCAATCGCTGATTTCAGGACTTTGTAGATAACATCCGACGCGACTTTCGGCGTATTTTTCAATACTGCCAACGCTTCAATGACGTTTTTGCCCCGAATCAGGTCGATTACAATACGAACTTTACGTGGTGCTATTCGCACATATTTGGCAATCGCCTTTGCTTCCACGAATTAACCCCCTTTTTAGAAAGCTGACTATTTTTTAACGCCTGTAGCACGTTCTGCTTTGGAACCATGACCGCGGAACGTACGGGTCGGAGCGAATTCACCCAGTTTATGACCAACCATATCTTCGGTAATGTACACAGGCACATGCTTTCTTCCGTCATGAACAGCAATCGTATGTCCAACGAAAGAAGGCAGGATGGTGGAACTCCGTGACCACGTCTTGACCACTTTCTTTTCGTTTTTGGCATTCATAGCCGAGATTTTTTTCATCACGCTAGCATGAACATAAGGTCCTTTTTTGACCGATCTTGACATTATACGGCGACCTCCTTTCTTCCTCCGTTATTTCGTCCGATGACTAAGAATGAGTTTTTCCGAAGCCTTCTTTTTCGAGCGGGTCTTCGTACCCATGGCACATTTGCCCCATTTGGTGACTGGGTTTTTACGACCGACCGGCGAACGTCCTTCACCACCACCATGCGGATGGTCGCAGGGGTTCATCGCTACACCACGGTTTGCCGGCCGAATCCCTAGCCAACGCGACCGACCGGCTTTGCCAATCGTCATATTTTCGTGTTCATGATTGCCGATCAAGCCGATGCTGGCCCGGCAATTTACATGAACCTTGCGGACTTCACCCGAAGGAAGTCTCAACAGTGCCTGCTCGTTCTCTTTAGCCATCAATTGAGCCGAAGTGCCAGCAGAACGAACCATTTGGCCGCCTTTGCCGATTTTCAGTTCAACATTGTGCACAAGGGTACCGACCGGAATATTACGCAAAGGCATTGCATTGCCGACTTTGATGTCAGCATCAGGACCACTAATCAGCTTGTCACCGACTTTCAGTCCCTCCGGCGCCAGAATGTAACGTTTTTCTCCATCGGCGTAGAACAGCAATGCAATACGCGCTGACCGGTTCGGATCGTATTCAATCGTGGCTACCGTTGCAGGTATTCCGTCTTTGATACGTTTGAAATCAATGATCCGATAAAGCCGCTTATGGCCGCCGCCTTGATGGCGCACGGTCAGACGTCCTTGATCGTTGCGACCGCCGCTGCGACGAACGATTTCTGTCAACGATTTTTCCGGCTTGCTTGCAGTGATTTCTTCAAAACTGGATACCGTCATTTGCCGTCTACCGGGCGTGTACGGTTTAAAACTCTTTACTGCCATGAGTTACCCTCCTCATCAACCGCCCGAAGGCTTAGACTCCCTCAAAGAATTCAATACGTTGTCCTGGGGCAACTTTAACGATGGCTTTTTTGTAATCCGGACGTTTGCCCGCATGCTTACCCATCCGTTTAATTTTACCCAAGACTCGGATCGTATTTACGTCAACCACTTTGACTTTGAAAATGCTCTCTACTGCTTGGCGGACTGCAACTTTCGTCGCATTCAGCGGTACAACAAACGTGTATTTGTTTTCCTGCATCCCGTCATTAGTCTTTTCC